>NZ_PYYB01000005.1 GCF_003044185.1 Paraconexibacter algicola | reverse complement strand
GCGCGGGCGGCGTCGCCGGGCCGGCCGGGCCGCCCTCGGGCGCCCGTCCGGGCGCAGCGGGCCGGGCCGGGACCGCGGGGTCCGGGCGGCCGGCCGCCGCGGCCTGCGCGGCGCGGCGCTTGTCCTTCTTCTTGCCCACGACGCGCCGTCCGCTTCCCTGGGGTCTAGCCCTCGTAGGGGACGAAGTCCTTCTTGCGGGCGCCGCAGACCGGGCAGAACCAGGTGTCGGGGATGTCGTTGAACGCGGTCCCCTCGGGGATGCCGCCGTCGGGGTCACCCTCCGCCGGGTCGTAGATGTAGCCGCAGGACTCGCAGATCCACTGGGTGCTCTCGTCGCTCATGGCCGCCACCCTACCCACCAGAGGGTAGGGTGCGACGTGTGGAGATCACGGGTCCGGAGCCAGGCACGACGCTGAACACGGGGGAAGCGACGGTGCCGCGCCAGGCGGCGTCCGTGATCCTGCTGCGGGGCGGCGCCGCGACGCTCGAGCTGCTGCTCGTGAAGCGCACCGAGAAGGCCCGGTTCATGGGTGGCGTGTGGGTGTTCCCGGGCGGCGCGGTCGACGCGCACGACGGGGACGGCGACGCCGCGCACCGGGCCGCCGCGGTCCGCGAGCTCGAGGAGGAGGCGTCGGTGTCGCACGTCGATCCCGCCTCGGTCGTGAAGTTCTCGCGCTGGATCACCCCGCCCGAGGTGAACGTCCGCTTCGACACGCACTTCTTCCTCGCCCCGCTGCCGGACGGCGAGGTCCCGCAGGTCGACGGCGAGGAGTGCGTCGACCTCGGCTGGTTCACGCCCCGTGGCGCGCTCGAGGCCCACCAGGCGGGCGAGATCCTCCTCGTCTTCCCGACGATCAAGCACCTCGAGCAGCTGAGCGCGTTCGGCTCGGCCGACGAGGTCCTCACCTACGCGGCGGGCCGCGAGGTCCTCCCGGTGGAGCCGCGCGTGGTGGTCACCGGCGAGACGGCGCGGGTCCTGCTGCCCGGCGAGCCGGGCTACGACGACTGACGCGCGCCGGGCCCCGGGGCGGGGCCGCGGTGCACGGGCGCTACTCGGACTTCTCGGCCTCGTCGCTGCCGACGGCGTCGACGTCCGCCGGGTCGCCGGTCGGGGCCTCCGCGACGGCCGGCTCGGCGTCGGCGGCCGGCGCGGGTGCCTGCGGAGCGTCGGCGACGACCTCCTCGGCGACCGGGGCCTCGGCCACGACGTCCTCGACCGCGGGCGTGTCGCCGAGGATCTCCTCGACGCTCGGGGCAGCCTCGACGATCTCCTCCGCGGCCGGGGCGGCGTCGACGATCTCCTCGGCGGTCGAGGCGGCCTCGACGACCTCGGCGGCGGCGGGCACCTCCTCGACCACGGCCTCGACCTCGGCGACGGTCGCGTCGGCCGCGGCGGCGACCTCCTCGGTCGCGGGCGCGGGCTCCTCGGCGGGCGCAGCCTCCTCAGCGGGCGCGAGCTCCTCGGCGGGCGCAGCCTCGTCCGCGGGCGCGGGCTCGTCGGACGGCGCAGCCTCCTCCGCCGGCGCGGGCTCCTCGGTCGCCACCACCTCGTCGGCCGCGGGCGCCTCGTCGGCCGGCGCCGGCTCCTCGGCGACCTCGGTGGGCACCTCGCCCGCCGGCGCGACGGCATCCTCCGCCGCGGCAGGCTCGGGGGCGGGCTCGGGCTCCGGCGGCGCCTCGGTCAGCCGGCCGCCGTTCTCGACGACGAGCTTGTACTGCTCGGCCAGCGCCGGGACCGCGGTGACGATCCGCAGGATCTTGTCCACCGGGCCGCTGGCACGCAGCGCGCCCTTGGACAGCGCGACGGTGGGGTTGACCTCGCCGCTCAGCCAGCCGTGCACGGTGTCGCCGTCGGTGCGGACGATCACCTCGGGGTTGAGCTTCGACGGGCCGACCTCGACCCGGCCCGGCTCGCCGGCCACCGCCCGGATGGTCACCTGGCCGTCCGGGGACTTCGTCTGCACGCGGACGGTCGTGTCGACCTTCTGGAGCTTCGCGTAGAGCGCCTCGTCGGTGACGGCGTCCTGGAAGACACCGCCGACCTGTGCGTGGAGCTCGTCGGGGCTAGCGAACTGGGCCATGACCGGGAGGCTAGTCGTCGGAGCGCTGCAGCAGCAGCGCGATGCCCTGGCCGCCGCCGATGCACAGCGACACGAGACCGAACTCGTGGCCGCCGCGCTCCATCTCGTCGAGCGCCTTCGCGGTGATGACCGTGCCCGACGCGCCGATCGGGTGCCCGAGGGCGATCGCGCCACCGTTGGGGTTCACGCGCGGGTCCTCGTCGTCGAGCCCGAGCTCGATCATCACGGCCAGCGACTGGGCGGCGAACGCCTCGTTCAGCTCGATGACGCCCATCTGGTCGAGCGTCAGGCCGGTGCGGCCGAGCACCTTCTGGATCGCCGGGACCGGGCCGATGCCCATGATCTTCGGGTCGACGCCGCAGGTGCCGTAGCCGAGGATGCGCGCGCGGACCGGCGCCCCGAGCTCCTTCGCACGGTCGGCGTCCATCAGCACGACCGCGGCGCCCGCGTCGTTCATGCCCGACGCGTTGCCGGCGGTGACGGTCGCGTTCTCGCCCTTCGCGAACGCGGGCTTCAGCGCGCCCATCGCCTCGAGCGAGGCGTCGTGGCGGATGTGCTCGTCCTTGAGGAAGTCCACGAGCTCGCGCTTGACCTTCACCGGGACCGGCACGATCGACGGGTCCAGGCGGCCCTCGGCCTGCGCGGCGGAGGCCTTCTTGTGGGAGGCGACGGCGAACGCGTCCTGGCGCTCGCGGGAGATCTGGTGCTTCTCGGCGAGGTTCTCGGCGGTGACGCCCATGAGGATCCGGTTGAACGGGTCCGTGAGGCCGCCCATGACCGGGTCGGTCATCTTCGACTCGCCCATCCGCGCGCCCCAGCGGGCGTTGTCGATCCAGTACGGGCCGCGGCTCATCGACTCGGCGCCGCCCGCGAGCGCGACCGACGCCTCGCCGGTCTGGATCGTCTGCGTGGCGGTCACGATCGACTGCACGCCGGTGCCGCACAGGCGGTTGACCGTGTAGGCGGGCGTCTCCTTCGGGATGCCGGCCTCCATGCCCACGACCCGCGCCATGTACATGTCGGCGGGCTGGGTGTGGATGACGTTGCCGAAGACGACGTGCTCGACGGCGGACGGCTCGATGCCCGCGCGCTCGATCGCGCCGCGCGCGGCGATCGCCCCGAGCTCGGTCGGCTTGACGTCCTTGAGGCTCTTGCCGTAACCGCCGATGGCGGTGCGGGCGGCGGAGGAGATCACCACGTTGGTCATGGCGCGAACTGTAGGACCCACGCGGCCGCACGCGCGGCGACGTCCCGCTCGTGGCCGCGCAGGAAGTGGTCCGCCCCGGCGATCTCGTGGTGCGTCGTCGCCGCCCACCCGGCGGTCAGCTCCCGCAGCGAGGCGGGCGGGAAGAACGCGTCGCGCTCGGCGGCGAGCACGAGCTTCGGGCGCGTGTCGGTCGCGATCACCGGGGCGACCATCGCCAGCGCCGGGGCGACGAGGATCCAGCCCCGCACGCGCGGATCGTCGATCAGCGACGCGATCCCGCCGCCGAACGAGTAGCCCGCCAGCCACACCGACCCGTCCCCGAGCTCGGTCAGCGTCTGGTCGACCGCCCGCCGCGGGTCGGAGGAGACGAAGTCGAACGTGTGGGCCCCGACGAGCGCCCGGGCCAGCGTCGTGACGACCGGGTCGTGGCGGGTGCCGCCCATGTCGGGATGCGGGTGCAGGACGACGGCGCGCATGCGCGGACCCTACGCCCCGCCACGCGGGCGTCCACGCGCCCGTCGCGTACGCCGCAGCGTCCATGGGATCCGCCACATCGGCGCTGGTAGCGTCGCGCCATGCTCCAGAACTTCATCGCCGGCACGTCCGTCGCCCCGTCCGGGGACGGCGCCCAGGACGTCCACAACGCCGCCACGGGCGAGGTCATCGCGCAGCTCGGCGTCTCCTCCCGCGACGACGTCGACGGTGCGGTGGAGGCGGCCCGCGAGGGCTTCGTCGAGTGGCGTGCCGCGACGCCGTCGGAGCGGTCGCTGGCGCTGCTGCGGATCGCCGACGAGATCGAGGAGCGCGCCGACGAGCTCGCCCGCATCGAGACGGAGAACACCGGCAAGCCGCTCGCGCTCGTGCTCAGCGAGGAGGTGCCGCCGGCGGTCGACCAGCTGCGGTTCTTCGCCGGGGCCGCCCGCAACCTCCAGGGACTCGCGTCCGCCGAGTACATGGCGGGGCACACCTCGCAGATCCGGCGCGAGCCGATCGGGGTGACCGCGGGGATCACGCCGTGGAACTACCCGTTCATGATGGCGGTCTGGAAGTTCGGACCGGCGCTCGCGGCCGGCAACAGCATGATCCTCAAGCCGTCGGAGAACACGCCGACCTCGACGCTGTGGATGGCGGAGATCATCGCCAAGCACACCCCCGAGGGCGTCTTCAACGTGCTGCTCGGACGCGGCGAGACCGGCGAGGCGCTCGTCCGCCACGAGGGCGTCGACATGGTCTCGATCACCGGGTCGGTCCGGGCGGGCAAGGCGGTCGCGGCCGCCGCCGCGGACTCGCTCAAGCGCGTGCACCTCGAGCTCGGCGGCAAGGCCCCCGTCGTCGTGTTCGACGACGCGGACGTGGCCGCCGCCGCGGAGATGATCGCGGGCACCGGGTACTTCAACGCCGGCCAGGACTGCACCGCCGCCACCCGCGTGATCGTCGGCCCGGGCATCCACGACGCGTTCGTCGAGGCGCTCACCGAGCAGGCCCGGGGCACGAGCTACGGCGACCCGTTCGACGAGGACACCTACATGGGCCCGGTCATCAGCCAGGTCCAGCGCGAGCGCGTCGCCGGGTTCATCGAGCGCGCCCCCGCCCACGCGACGGTCACCACGGGCGGCAACCCGGCGTCCGGCGGCGGCTACTTCTACGAGCCGACCGTCGTCACCGGGCTGCGGCAGGACGACGAGATGATCCAGGAGGAGATCTTCGGCCCGGTCATCACCGTGCAGCAGTTCGCCGACGAGGCGCAGGCGCTCGCGTGGGCCAACGGCGTGAAGTACGGGCTCGCCTCCAGCGTCTGGACCAGCGACCACGGCCGCGCGATGCGGATGGCCCGCGACCTCGACTTCGGCTGCGTGTGGATCAACACCCACATCCCGCTCGTCGCCGAGATGCCGCACGGCGGCTTCAAGCAGTCCGGCTACGGCAAGGACCTGTCCGCCTACGGCTTCGAGGACTACACGCGCATCAAGCACGTGATGAGCAACATCGAGGAGTAGGGGCCGGCTACGGCAGCTCGCGCGGCAGCCCGAACAGCGGGTACACGTCCGGGGTCACGAAGCCGGTGATCTCGGTGATCCGCCGGTCCGCGTCGAGGGTGAGCACCTGCAGGACGGTCGGCAGGTGCACGCCCTCCCCCTCGTCCCACGAGTAGGTGCCGAACGCCAGCTGGCCGTTGGCGCGGGCCGGGACCACCCGCACGCGCCGGCGGCCCTCCGCCCCGTACACGCGGCCGTTGAACGCCCACTCGCGCAGGAACACGAACAGCTGCTCGCCGCGGAACCAGGTCGCCATCGGCGGCATCGTGATCGCCGCGTCGTGCGCGAGCATCGCGGCGATCCCGTCGACGTCCCCGCGCTCCCACGCCTCCACGTAGCCGTCGACGATCCGGCGCAGGTCCTCGTCGTCGAGCGTGCGCAGCGTCGCCTGCTGCGACTGCGCGGGCAGCTTCTCCTCGACCGCACGGCGGGCGCGCTGCAGGGCGCTGTTGACCGCGGGCACGGACGTCTCGAGCGTCTCCGCGGCCTCCTTGGCGCTGAAGCCGAGGACCTCGCAGAGGATGAGCGTCGCGCGCTGCGAGGCGGGCAGGTGCTGCAGCGCGGCGATGAACGCGAGCTCGACCGCCTCCCGCTGCTCGTAGCGGGCGGCGGGCGCGGCGCGCCCGTCGACGAGCCCGACGCGCTGGTCGGGGAACGGCTCGATCCAGGCGGTCTCGGTGAGCGGCGGGCCGGGCCCGTCGTGCGCGTCGGTCGCGGGCCCGAAGTCGGTGGGCAGCTGGCGCCGACCGGTGCCGGAGATGACGTCCAGGCAGGCGTTCGTCGCGATCCGGTAGAGCCAGGACCGCAGCGAGCTGCGCTGCTCGAACCGCGGCAGGCCCCGCCAGGCGCGCAGGAGCGTGTCCTGCAGCGCGTCCTCGGCGTCGTGCGCGGAGCCGAGCATCCGGTAGCAGTGGGCGTGCAGCTCCCCACGGTAGGCCTCGACGAGCGCCCCGTAGGCGGTCTCGTCGCCGCGACGCGCGGCGTCCAGCAGCGTGCGTTGGCGGGCGGAGCTCAGCGCGGCCATCCGCGCCGAGCCTACCCGGGGCTCAGGCGGTGAGCCAGATCGCGTCCTCGCGCAGCTCGACCGGGAAGGTCTTGAGCTTGCGCGCCCCGAGCGTGCCCTTGACGACGCCCGCGATCGGCTTGAACGCGCCCTGCGGGCCGCGGGTCATCGCGCCCGTGCGCACGTCGAACAGCGCCGAGTGCCACGGGCACTCCAGGCAGCCGTCCGCGTCGACGCGGCCCTTGCCCAGCGGCGCCCCGAGGTGCCGGCAGCGGTTGGACACCGCGAACGGCTCGCCGCCGCTGAGGCCCACGGCGAGCGTGCCGTGCGGCGTGTCCTCCACGATCGTCACCTGCGTCTCGCCGAGCTCGCCGACGCCCACCAGTCTCGTAGCCATGCCCCGCCTACGGGCGTCGACGCGCCAGGGCTCACGGCGGCGGCGGGACGTTCACCGCCGCCGCCGCGGGAGGGCCGGACGGACGGTGGTCGCGCCCTGACCGCCGTCGCGGGCGCGGACCGCCAGCCGCGCCCCGCGACGGCGCAGCAGCTGCCGCACCCCGGCGGCCGGCGGGTTCCGGGAGCGGCCCGCGCGGGCGAGCAGGTCCTGCCCCCAGCGGAGCGCCGACAAGACCGCAACTCCCGCGGACGGCGCCCGTTGGCGCGAGTACCCTAGGTCGAGACCGTGGACGCCCCCGTCACCAGAGCCCCCGCCGCACGTCGCCTCCTCCGGGGCGGGCCGTTGCTGCGCCTGCGCTCGGACGAGCAGCTGCTCGCGTCCTTCCGGGCGGGCAACGACGACGCCTTCCAGGTGCTCCACGACCGCTACCGCCAGCGGCTCTTCACCTACGCGCGGCAGATGCTCGGCGGCTCGACGTCCGACGCCGAGGACGCGATGCAGGACGTGTTCCTGCGCGCCTACGGCGCGCTGCGGGCGGACGAGCGGCCCGTGTCGGTGCGCGCGTGGCTCTACCGGGTCGCGCACAACCGCTGCATCGACCAGCTGCGTCGCCCGCGGCCCGCGACGGTGGAGCTGCACGACGAGCTCCAGGCCAGCGCGCTGCACGACCCGCTGACCGAGGCGTCGCGACGGGAGGACCTCCAGCGGCTCGTCACCGACGTCGGCCGGCTGCCCGAGCAGCAGCGCTCGGCCCTGCTCCTGCGCGAGATGGAGGGCCTGAGCTACGTCGAGCTCGCCACGGCGCTGGAGTGCAGCGTCCCCGCGGTGAAGTCGCTGCTCGTCCGCGCCCGGATGGGCCTCGTCGAGCAGGCGGAGGCCCGTGCGCTGTCGTGCGCGGACATCCGTGACGACCTCGACCAGGCGCACGACCGCGGCGTGCGGATGACCGGCCGCGCGCGCCGCCACCTGCGCGACTGCGCGGCCTGCCGCTCCTACCGCGACACGCTCAAGGGCGTCTCCACCGGCCTGCACTCGCTCAGCCCGTCGGCGGGCCCCTGGGGCCTCGTCATGAAGATCCTCGGCATCGGGTCCGCCGGATCCGGGGCTGCCGCCGGCGGTGCCGCCACCATGGGCGCGGGCGCCGCGTCGGGCGGCGGCGTCGCGCTGATCGGCGGGGGCGCGGCCGCGACGGCGAGCAAGGTCGCCGCCATCGTGTGCTGCGCAGCGGTCGTCGGGGGCGGGGCCGCCGAGGTCCAGCACCGCATCGTGCCGCCGAAGAAGCAGGAGGAGCGCGGGCAGCGTGCCGCCGCTCCGCGGGCCGCCGCCCCGGTCGCCGCGGCGGCCGTCGCCGCGCCCGCGCCTGCCGCCGCCCGCCGCGCGGCCGAGCGGCCCACGGGCGCCACGAGCGAGCGCCGCAAGGCCGAGAAGGACCGCCGGCGGACCGCGATGCACGCGGAGACCGACGACGCCGCGCTCCCCGCGGTCGGCCTCGGCACCGCCGACGAGCCCACCGCGGACGGCGGCCTGGGCGGCGACCCCGCGGCGGCACCCGTCGTCGACCCGACCGGTGGCGCCCAGGCGCCGGACGAGCCGGTCGCGCCGACCACGACCGACACCGGCCCGACCGCCCCCACGACCGGGACCGGGCACGGCACCGGGACGGGTTCGGGCAGCGGGACCGGGACGACGACCGCCACCACGACGCCCGGCGCGCTCGCCGGGCAGCCGACCACGGTGGAGCCCCCGCGGGACACCGGGGCGCCCGCCGGCGCTGCGGCCCCCGCCGCCGGCCCGGGCGGTGCCAGCGGCCCCGGGCCCTCCGGCACGGTCCGCCCCTAGTGGCGCGCACCCCCGCCGCGGACGCCGGGCTCGAGCACGAGGAGGTGCTGCTGCGCCGCGGCCCGCGGTCCGGGCTCACCACCGTCGTCGCCGTCCACTCCACCGCCCGCGGCCCGTCGCTCGGCGGCTGCCGCATGTGGCGCTACGACGGCCACGACGCGGCGCTCGCCGACGCGCTGCGCCTGAGCCGGGCGATGACCTGGAAGTCCGCGGTCGCCGGGCTGCCGCTCGGCGGTGGCAAGGGCGTCATCGCGCTTCCCGCCGGGGCGCCGGCCCCCACCGGCGCCGCGCGCCGCGCCGCCCTGCTGGACTTCGCCGAGACCGTCGCGGTCCTCGACGGCCGCTACGTCACCGCCGAGGACGTCGGCACGTCCGCGCGCGACCTCGGGGTGATGGCCGGGGTCACGCCGCACGTGGCGGGCCTCAGCCGGGCACGGGGCGGCTCGGGCGACCCGTCCCCGTGGACGGCGCTCGGGGTCCTCGAGTCGATCCGGGCGAGCTGCGAGCGCGCGTTCGGCAGCGCGGACCTGCGCGGCCGCTCGGTCGCGGTGGTCGGGCTCGGGCACGTCGGCCTGGCGCTCGCCGGGCTGCTCGCCCGGGCCGGCGCGACGCTGCTCGTCACCGACATCGTCGCGGCGCGGCGCGAGGACGCGGCGCGCCTCGGCGCCCGCTGGATCGCGTCGGGACGCGCGCTCACGGCCCCGGTCGACGTGCTCGCGCCGTGCGCCCTGGGCGGCGTGCTCGACGCCGACGCGGTCGCCGCCCTGCAGGCGCCGGTGGTCGCAGGCGCCGCCAACAACCAGCTCGCCGACGACGCGGTCGCCGGCCTGCTCGCCGACCGCGGGGTCCTCTGGGCGCCCGACTTCGTCGCCAACGCGGGCGGGATCGTGAACATCAGCGTCGAGCTCGAGCCGGACGGCTACGACCCGCGGCTGGCCCGCCGACGCGTCCGCGGCATCGGCGAGACGATGCGGACCGTGTTCGCGCAGGCCGACGCGACGGGATCCACCCCGCTGGACGCGGCGATGACGCTGGCCCGTCGGCGCGTCGCCGAGGCGGGCGGCACCTAGACGACGCCGTCCGGATCGGCGGTCGACGTCTGCGCGCGGGCCCACTTCTGGGCCTCCTCGCGCTCGGCCTCCGCCTCCTCGGGCGTCTGGTCGGGCCAGTGCCCGTGCTCGTCGTAGAAGTCGCGCGCGGCCTCCTCGTCGCCACGCACCCCGTGACCGGTCGCCATGTACGCGAACATCGCGAGGACCGACAGGACCCCGGTCGCGAGGACGATCGTGCTCCAGATGCCGATGCCGAACACCCACCGAGGGTAGCGCCCGGCCGCGGCGGTCCACCCCGCCGCCCGACCCGGCATGCTGCGGGCGTGTTCCGCATCCTCTTCTTCGAGCCGCGCATCCCGCCGAACACCGGGAACGCGATCCGGCTGTGCGCGGTGACCGGGTGTGCGCTGCACCTCGTCCGGCCGCTCGGGTTCGACCTCACCGACGCGCAGCTGCGCCGCGCGGGCCTCGACTACCACGACCTCGCCGACGTGACCGTGCACGACGACCTCGCCGCCGCCTGGGCGGCCCTCGCCCCCGCGCGCGTGTTCGCGTTCACCTCGCGCGGCGGGACCCGCTACGCCGACGTCGCGTATGCGCCCGGGGACGTGCTGCTGTTCGGGCCCGAGCCCACCGGCCTGCCCGACCACGTCCTCGACGACGAGCACGTCACCGAGCGGGTGACGATCCCGATGCTGCCCGGCCGCCGCTCGCTGAACCTCACGAGCGCCGCGTCGATCGCCGCGTACGAGGCGTGGCGCCAGCACGACTTCGCCGTGCCCGACGCATAGCGCGCCGGCTCAGATCGCGCCGTGCAGCCAGGCCGGGACCTCCGGCCGCTCGACGCCCTCGGGCAGCCGGCCCTCCTCCTCGAGCTTGTCGAGGTGCGCGGCCATCGTGATCGCCGCGGCCGGCCGCAGCTCCGCGGGCGCGTCGCCCCACGCGGCGTCCAGCAGGCCCTCGATCGTCCGCCCGCCCGCGGCGAGCGCGGCCACGAGCTTGCGCTCGCGCTCGAGGCGGTGCTCGAGGTACTCGTCGAGCTTCGCGTGCGGATCGTGCACGAGCGGCCCGTGCCCGGGGCAGATCAGCACGAGGTCGCGTGCCCGCAGGCCGCGCAGCGCGGCGAGGTAGCCGGTCAGGGCCCCCGGGGAGGGCGCGACGAACACGCTGCCGGTGCCCAGGACGGCGTCGCCGCTGAAGAGCACCCCGTCGTCGGTGACGAACGCGAGGTGGTCCGGCGCGTGCCCGGGGCTCGCGACCGCGGTGAGCGGCCCGAACGCGGCACCGTCGGTGAGCGCGACGTCGGCCGGGAAGCGCGCGGCCCCGACGAGCGGGACCTCGCCGTCGCCGCGCAGCCGGTCCATCAGAGCGGTGTGTCCGCCGACGTGGTCGGCGTGGTCGTGGGTCAGGGCGATCCCACCGACGCCGCCGCGCTCCCGGGCGACGGCCGCGACCGCCTCCTGGTGCGACGCCTGCTCGGGACCGGGGTCGACGATCCAGCACGGCTCGCGGCCGACCACCCAGGTGTTCGTGCCGGTCAGCGTGAACGGCCCCGGGTTCTCGGCGCGCACCAGCGCGACATCGTGGTCCTCGAGCGTGCCCATCGTCGGCGGATCGTCGCACGCGGGCGCACACCACCGCCGATACCGGGTCGAGACCTCCGGGGCCCGGACCGCCGCTAGCGTCCGCGGCCATGTTCAGCAAGCTGTCCCGGCGCGCCAGGTCCAGTGGCGCGCCGCCCGTCGCGGGCCCCGGTCCCGCCCCCGCCGGCGGGCCGTTCGCGGGCATGACCGCGGGCGCGTTCCCCGCGCTCGTGCCCGGCCGTGCACCGGTCGTCCTACCGCCCGACCCGCTCGAGCAGCTCGAGCGCCTCGCGCTCCTGCACCAGCACGGGGCGCTCACCGACGACGAGTTCCGCCAGCAGAAGACGAAGCTCCTGGACGAGCTGTAGGGACCGCTCCGCCGCCGGGAGGTCGCGGCCATCCTCCGGATGCGCCACGATGAGGGGGTGGCCCACCCGCCCGACCGGCTCAGCGCCCTCGACGCCTCGTTCCTGGACCTCGACACCGCGGTCGCGCCGCTGCACGTCGGCTGGACGATGCGGTTCGAGGGGACGGCGCCCCCGGTCGCGCAGCTGCGCCGCCACCTCGAGGCGCGCCTGGACCACGTGCCGCGCTTCCGCCGCCGCGTCACCGCGCCGCGCCTGGGCCTCGGCGACCTGCGCTGGTCCGACGACCCCGGCTTCGACGTCGCGCGCCACGTCCACGCGCTGCGGCTCGCCGCCCCCGGCGGCCCCGGGGAGCTGCGCGAGCTCGCCGGGACGCTGCTGTCCGTCCCGCTGGACCCCGCGCGGCCGCTGTGGCGGCTGTACCTCGTCGACGGGCTCGCCGGCGGGGGCTTCGCGCTGATCGGCCAGGCGCACCACGCGCTCGTCGACGGGATCGCGGCGATCGAGGTCGCGCTGCTGCTGTTCACCCCGGAGGCGCCCGCCCCGGCCGACGGGACGGACGGGGGCCCGTGGCTGCCCGCCGGGCCGGTGCCGCTCGTCGACGGGCTGACCGACGCGGTCCGCTCCCGGGTCGGGGGTGGCGGCCGGACCGCGCGGGCGCTGCTCGGGGCGGCCCGGCGCACCGACGCCGCCCGGCTGCGCGAGGTCGCCGGGGCGCTCGAGTCCTTCGCGCGGCCGTCGGCGGCCACGAGCCTCGACCGGACGGTGGGGCCGGCGCGCGAGGTCGCGTTCGCCACCACCGACCTCGAGGGCGTCCGCGACGCGGGCCGCCGCCACGGCGGGACGATCAACGACGTGCTGCTGGCCGCGTGCGCGCTCGCGCTCGGCCGGGCGCTGCGCCGCCGCGGCGAGCACCCCGAGACCGTGAAGGTCCTCGTGCCGGTGAACGTGCGCGACGGCACCCCCGAGGACGCCGCCCCGGGCAACAAGATCTCGTTCGTCGGCGTCGACCTCCCGGTCGCCGAGACCGACGCGGTGCGCGTGCTGCGCCGGGTCCGAGCCCAGACCCGGGCCGCGAAGGCGGCCGGGGAGGCCGGCCCGCTCGCCGCGCTGGCGGACGCCGCCGACGTGCTGCCCGCCACGGCGCGCCGCGCGGTCACCCGCACCGCGGCGAAGGCCGCCTCGTTCACGGCGATCGTCAGCAACGTGCCCGGGCCGCCGGTCGACCTCGGGCTGCTGGGCCGCCCGCTGGCCGCGCTGTTCCCGGCGGTGCCGTGCCTGGACGGGCACGCCCTGACGATCGGGGCGCTGAGCTACCGCGGGCGGCTGCACGTCGGGGTGACCGCCGACGCGGTCGTCGTGCCCGACGCGGTCGATCTCGCCCGGGACCTCGAGCAGGCGTTCGACACCCTGCGCGTCCTGCCCGCCGCGCGCGAGGGCACGCCCTGGCGCGAGCGGGCCCGCCGCCGCCGTCCCGCTGGTGCCGCTACTTCGCGGCCAGGCGCGAGACGGTCCCGTTGAGCGACACGACGTAGACGCGGCCCGCCGTGTCCTCGCCGAACGAGGCGAGGCCCTCGACCTTCGGCAGGCCCGCGACGCGCCGCGACGTCGAGCCGGAGGCCTTGAGCTCGCCCGCGTAGATCTCGCCCTTGCAGAAGTCGCTGTAGACGTAGCGGCCGCGCAGCGCGGTCAGGGCGGGGTCGCGCACGACGTAGCCGCCGGTGATCGAGCACCAGCCGTCGTCGTGGGAGTGCTCGATGACCGGCTTGACGTGGCCCGGGGCGCTCTCGCCCTGGCGGAACACGCGCGAGCCCTCGAACGGCCGCCAGCCGAAGTTCGCGCCGGCGCCGGCCGCGCGCCCGTCGCGCCGCTGCACGAAGTCGACCTCCTCGATCTCCCCCTGCCCGACGTCCCCGATCACGAGGTCGCCGGTCGAGCGGTCGAAGCTGAACCGCCAGGGGTTGCGCAGCCCGTAGCTGAAGATCTCCCGCCGGGCGCCCGAGCGGCCGACGAACGGGTTGCTCGACGGCACCCGGTAGGCGCGCGAGCCGGTGCGGCGCGGATCGATCCGCAGCAGCTTGCCCAGCAGCGAGCCGAGGTCCTGGGCGTTGCCGCGGCTGCCGTGCTCGTCGCCCGCCCCGCCGCCGTCGCCGGTGGCGATGTAGAGCAGCCCGTCCGGCCCGAACTTCGTGAGGCCGCCGTTGTGGTTGGACTCCGGGTCGTCCATGCGGAGCACCAGCCGGGCGCTCGAGCGGTCGGCGCGGTCCGCGGTCGCGCGGCGGTACTCGACGACCCGCTGCTTGGCGGCCTTGTCGGTGTAGTAGACGTAGAACCGTCCGGTCCTGGCGTAGTCGGGCGGGAACGCGACCGACAGCAGCCCCTGCTCGCCGCCCGCGGTGACGAGCGAGCGGATGTCCAGGAACGGCGCGGCGAGCTTGCGGCCGCCGCGCACGACCATGATGCGGCCGCCCTGCTCGACGACGAACAGCCGCCGCCGGTCGCCGGGCGCGCCGGTGACGTAGAGCGGCTGGGTGAAGGAGCCGACGCGCCGCAGCTGCACGCCGGTGGCTTGGGCGGCGGCGGCGCCGGACCCGGTCGTCGCGGCGGGCGCGGCGTCCTGCATCGCCGAGGTCGGGGTCGAGCTCGCGACCGTCGCGGTGTCGTCGTCGGCCCCGCACGCGGCGAGCGCCGGGGCCAGCAGGCCGAGGGTCAGGAGCAGCAGCGGTCGCCGGGACATGCCAGCAGGATCGCACTTCGGAGGGCCCGCATGGCGCACCTGAGAGACTCGGCGCCTATGCGCGAACGCACCTTCGACGTGATCGTGATCGGCGCCGGCCCTGCCGGCGAGGTCGCCGCCGGACGCCTGGCCGACGGCGGCAAGGAGGTGGTGGTCGTCGAGGAGCACCTCATCGGCGGCGAGTGCTCCTTCTACGGCTGCATGCCGTCCAAGGCGCTGCTGCGCCCGGCCCAGCTGCTGGCCGAGGTGGCGCGCGTGCCCGGCGCCACCGAGGCGGTCACCGGCGAGCTCGACGTCGCGGCGACGCTCGCGCGACGCGACCAGGTGATCCACGACCTGGACGACGCCTCCCAGCTGCCGTGGCTGCAGGAGCGCGACATCGCGGTCGTGCGCGGCCACGGCGTCCTCACCGGCGAGCGCGAGGTCCGGGTCGGGGACGAGCTGCTGCGCGCGCGGGACGCCGTCGTGCTGGGCGTCGGGACGCGGGCGATGCTGCCTCCGATCGACGGGCTCGAGGCGGCGCGGCCGTGGACGAACCGCGAGGTCACCACGACGAAGGAGCTGCCCGCGTCGCTGGCGATCCTCGGCGGTGGCCCGATCGGCTGCGAGATGGCCGAGGCGTACCGGTCGCTCGGTGTCGTCGTGACGCTGCTGGAGGGCGGGGACCGGATCCTCTCCAAGGAGGAGCAGTTCGCCTCCGCGCTGGTGACCGAGTCGCTGCGCACGCGCGGGGTCGACCTGCGCACGGGCGTGCGGGTCGGCCGCGTGGAGCGCCCCGAGCCGGGCGGCCCGGTGACGCTCGTGCTGGAGGGCGGCGGGGACGTGACCGCCGACGAGCTGCTGGTGGCCGCGGGCCGCCGGTCGCTCACCGCGGACCTGGGCATCGAGGCGTTCGGCGGCGAGCCGGGCCGGCCGATCGAGGTCGACGACCAGCTGCGCGTGCCCGGCCACCCGTGGCTGTTCGTCTGCGGCGACGCCAACGGCAAGGCGCTGCTGACGCACGTCGGCAAGCACCAGGCGCGGATCGCCAGCGACGTCATCCTCGGCCGCGACGTGCGGCTGCGGCCCAGCGTCGACCCGCCGCCGCGCGTCACGTTCACCGAGCCGCAGGTCGCGGCGGTCGGCTACACGCTCGCGCAGGCGAAGGCGGCGGGGATCAACGCCCGCTCGGCACGCGCGACGACCTCGGGCAACGCGGGCGCGTCCTTCCACGGGCGCAATACGCCGGGCGAGTCGCGGATCGTCATCGACGACGACCGTGGCGTGCTCGTCGGCGCGACGTTCACCGGGCCCGACGTCCAGGACTTCCTGCACGCCGCGACCGTCGCGATCGTCGGCGCGGTCCCGCTGGAGGACCTGTGGCACAGCGTGCCGGCGTTCCCGACCCGCAGCGAGGTCTGGCTGCACCTGCTGGCCGACGCCGGGCTCTGAGCGCCCGGCGGCGGCGGGTGACCGCCCGCTACGGGCGGTCGTAGGACTCGGCGGGGAACTGCGGCAGCGCGGTCAGCGTGCCCGCCCGCGTGTACGGCTGCGCGGCGCGACACGCCGGCGCGGAGGGCACACCCCCGCCGGGCCGCTCGCCGACGTGGTTGCAGTCCCACGACGCGTAGGCGCCGGTGTCGGCGAGCTCCTTGCCCGCCAGCACCCCGGGGTTGTGGTACGCGTTGCCGCGGTTGCCGCTGACGCGGTTGGTGTGGATCGCGGCGGTCTCGACGCCGAGCGGGCCGAGCTGGCGCAGGTAGTGGCCGGGCGCGCCGGGCACCTGCGAGACGGTCTTCGCCCCGGTCGCCACGCCGAGGTTGCCGAACATGTCGGCGAGCGTCGCCTCGTTGTGCGCGACCCAGTTGAGGGTCGGGTTCAGCTCGCCCAGCCACGGGCCGAGCTCGTCGAGCACCGGCCGCAGGCCGTCGAGCACCTCCGCGGTCGCGGGCAGCGAGCGGCGGGAGATGTCGATCAGCGGGTCGAGGTCGGTGAACAGCCGCTGCAGGTCGGGTCCGAAGTCGCCGAGCGCGTCGAGCGTCGGGGCGAGGTCGTCCATCGCGACCTTCAGGTCGGCGACGACGGGCTGGCCGACGCGCGCGAAGCGGTCGAGCCGGCGGAACGTGCGCCGGGACTCGTCGAGGAACGTCGGGAAGACCTGGAAGGTGCGGGCGAACGCCTCGCGCTCGCGCTGGATCGCGGTGAAGACCGTGTTGCCGTTGCGGATGACGCGGTCGAGCTGGTTCTCGCGGCGGGTGATCGCCTGGAACACGAGGCCGGTGTTGCGGACGAGCCCACCGAGCGCGGCGCGCTGCTCGTCGAGGACCTCGAGCAGGTCGCCGCCGGTCGTGACGAACCCGGGCAGGTTGCCGAGCGCGTCGTTGAGGTCGTCGCCGCGGTCGCGGATCGACCCGGCGGCGGAGCGCTGCCAGGTGCGGAACGCCTGCCGCGTGAACGGGTCGAGCGTGTTGAGGATCTCGTCGAGCTCGACGGTCGGCTGCACCTGCCGCGGGCGCAGGATCTCGCCCTCCCCGAGCTTCGGGGCGTCGCGGGTGCCCGTGGTCATCGCGACGTAGGTCTCGCCCAGCAGCGTCTTCTGGCGCAGCGTGACGCGCGCGTCGCTGGAGATCGGCGCGTACCGCGGGTCGATCTCGATCGTGGCGAGCGTCGCGTTGCCCTCGGGGTCGCGTTCCTTCGCGCGGACCTTGCCGATCGGCACGCCGGCGACGCGCACGTCGGCCTCGACGGCCAGCTGCGTCGCCTCGGGCAGTGCCACCTTGAAGCGGTAGCCCTCGGGCTTCAGCGGGGTGGAGCCGCCGAAGCTGATCCAGAGGAAGAGCAGCAGGCCGAAGCACGACAGCGCGAACAGCACCATCGTGAGCAGCCGGCCGACGGTGGGCGCCTGCTTGACCATCAGCCGGCCTCCCCCGTCTGCGCGAGCTTCGTCGCGCGCTCGGCGGCGCGCTCGCTGGCGCGCAGGTCGCGACGGACCTTCGCGCGGCGCGCGGCCGCCCCGTCGCCACCGCAGATCGCCGGGTCGGTGAGCACGCCGGTGAGGCCGAGCAGGAACTCGGAGGCCGGCACGCTCGCGACCGTGGACTCGAGCACGTTGCAGGTGCCCGCGATCGTGATGCTGCGCATCGGGCCGTTGGCGTCCGCGTTGTTGAAGAGGTTCACCGACTGGTGGCCCAGCCACGCCAGCGCGAACGCGTAGCCCTCCTCGCGGCCGCGCTTGTCGGCGGGCTCGCGACCGTTCGGGTTGTACCCGAGCATGTTGAAGAGGTGGTTGAGCACGGTGAACGTGCGCTTCAGCTGCGGCTCGGCCGCGACGAGATCGGCGGCGGCGGGGCGCAGCTCGCGCACCAGCGGCCGGGCCTCGCGGACGAACGGTCGGATGTCGGTGCGCAGCAGCGGCGTCGCCTCGCGGGCGAACGGCAGCACCCGGTCGTTGGCGCGGCGCAGGGCGCGCGCCACGGGGCGCAGCTCGTCGGCGGCGGGCCGCAGGACCTTCGCGAGCTGCTCGACCTTCGCGAGCCCGTCGCGGGTCTCCTCCAGCGCGCCCGGCAGCTCGCGGACGGTGCCCTGGACGCCGTCGCGCTCGGCCGCCAGCGCGGTGAAGACGCGGTTGGAGGTCTGCACGAGCTCGGTGAGGTCGTCGGGCTCCTCGCCGAGCTTCGTGGTGAGCCGCTGCAGCGAGTTGATGAGCCGGCGCAGCTCGGTACGCCGCTGCGCGACCGCCGTGGAGACGGCGGCGAGGTCGCGGTTGGTCGGCTCGAACCGGCGCAGGACCTCGCGCAGGTCGTCGTCGCGGCCCTTCAGGCCCTTGCCCGCCCCGTCCAGCAGCAGCCGCAGGTAGTCCCGCGTGTCGGTGTCCAGCGACTGCAGGAACTCGTCCGGGTTGACGTCCGGCAGCGTCGAGGCGATCGGAAGGGTCCAGCCCTCCTTCACCAGCGGCGCGGCCTTCGTGCCCGGGTCGAGCTCGATGAACATGTCCTTCAGGCCGGTCTTCGGCCGCAGCAGCGCCTTCGCGTCCTCGCGGACGAGGTCGTCGTACTTGCGGTCGAGCTCCATCGTGATGATGGCGCGGCCGTCCTTGAGCTCCGCCTTGGAGATGTCGCCGATCCGCACGCCGGAGACGCGGACGGTCTGCCCCTGGCCGGGCGTGACCGCCTGCGCGGTCGCGAACTCGGCCTTGACGATGAACGGGCTCTCCTCGATCAGCGGGAACCGCAGCCGCTGCTTCTCGAGGATGTAGCCGCCGACGATCGCGGCGATGGTGAACAGGCCGATGACGGCGAACAGGTCGCCGCGACGCTTCTTGATCGCGCGGATCACTCGCCCGCCTCCCGGATGCGGCGGGCGTCGGCGGCCCGCTGGGCGGTGGCGCGCGCCCCGAGACGGTCGGCGGCGGCCTTGGTCAGCGGCTCGGTCACGACCTTCAGGGTCTTCTCGAGGCCCTCGATCTTCAGCTGGCGGCGCAGCCACGTGATCGCGCTGCCCTGGGACTTCGCGAGGCGCTCGGCGTAGGCCTCGCCGGAGGTGCGCACGCGGCGGCCGACGGGCGGGCCCTCGGGGATCGACTGCACGTTCGGTGCCTCCTGCGTCTCGCAGGGGACGTCCGGCCGCATCGGCGGGTGCTTCGTCTTCGCGGGCGGGTTGACGCCGCCGAGCGGGGCGCTGGTGAGCAGGAAGCGGCCGGCCCCGATCGAGTACACGAAGTTCGCGCCGCCCTTGGCGGTCGTCTTGATGTACTGGCCGTTGCCGTCGAAGCCGCGGCTCTCCCCGGCGATGCCCGGGAGCCACTTGACGCCCTCCTGGAAGACCTTGCCGTTGGCCGGGAAGTTCTTGTCCTCGATCTTGCTGTTGGCCGTCGGCTGGATCACCTGGATCTGGCAGCTGGAGAGCAGCCGCGCCTGCTCCTGCAGCGGGACGCCGCCGACGTTCAGCTCGACGAGGTCGGGCACGACGCGGCGCAGGTCGCGGGCGAGGCCGCCGAGCTCGGCGGAGCGCAGCAGGCCGCGCAGCTCGCGCAGCAGCGGCAGCTGCGCGTCGAGCGACGGGCCCGCGGCGCGGACGGCCGGACGCAGCTCGCGCGCCAAGCGGCGCAGCGGCGGCAGGGCGGTGTTGAGCTCCCCGAGCGCGCGGTAGCCGGTCTCCAGCGTGTCGTCGAGGACGTCGACGGCGCGGCGCAGGTTGCCCTGCTCGGCCTGGAAGGCGCCCGCGACCGTCGAGAAGTTCGTGATCAGGCCCTTGAGCGCGGCCGGGTCGCGGTCGAGCGCCTGGGCGACGACGCCGGCGCGGTCGACGTAGTTCGACAGGTCGTGGATGAGGATGCCGCGGGTGGCGTCGGCGACGATCGCGCCGTCGCGGTAGGCGGGCTCCCAGTACTGGATCGAGCGGTTGAAGCCCGCCGCGCCGCCGTCCTGCAGCGCGCTGCCGTACTCCTGCAGCACGGTCTGCAGGTCCTCGCGGGTGTTCGCCTGCAGCGACTCGAGGACCTTGCCGAGGCCGACGGGCGCCGCGGTCTGCGTGAGCGGGATCGTGTCGCCGTCCCCGACGACCGGCGCGGTCGGCGACCCGGGCGTCATGTCGATGAAGACGTTGCCCTCGAGGAAGATCCGCGGCCGGATCTTCAGGCGCGCGTCGCGGTGCACGGGCAGGCCGCGGTCCTGGAGCTTCATCGTCACGACGACGCCGGGCGACCCGGGGTCGGGCTTCTCGACCTTCGTGACCTCGCCGACGGTGACGCCGGCGACGCGCACCGGCGACTTGGCCTTGACGCCCGCGGCGTCGCGGAACGCGGCCTTCATCTCGAACGGGTCGGCGAGCGGGTTGGCCTTCGTGAAGCCGAAGTAGACGCCGACGACGGCGAGGACGAGCACGAGCAGCCCGACGCGGAACGGATCGGCGGTCTTCTGGCCGCGTCTCATGGCAGGAGCTCCGGCGGCAGCTTCGGGCCCACCTGGGGCGAGCGCGAGAAGGTCTGGCCCTCGGGCACGCGCGGCCGGCCGGTGAAGGTCGGGCCGGAGTTCCCGGGGATGTGCGGGTCGACGACGATGTTCTGGTCCGCGGGGCCGTACGCGTTGAGGCGCTGGTGGTAGCCGCGCTGCCCGGACTCGCAGTCGGCGTTGCCCTGCTCGTCGATCGCCGCGCCGTAGGGGGTCAGGTGCAGGTTCATCGGCGAGCCGGTGAGGGTCGGCTCGCCGTTGGCGGGCCGGGCGGCGCCGAGCGTCCCGACGCTCGAGGCGAGCGGGTTGACCGTGCGCGAGGCCTGGTTGAGCAGGGTGCGCTGCGACGTGCCGGTCGGGTCGGGCTCGGTCAGGTGCTCGCTGACGTGGGTCCAGGCGTAGTTGAAGTAGTTGCAGACCGTGATGTGCGGGCCGAGGAACCGCACGAACGGGTTGAGGATGTCGACCGTGCGGTTGACGCCACGGATCGCCGCCGGCGTCGCCGGGTCGCGGGCGAGCCGGTCCGCGGCCTGCAGGACGCCGCGCAGGTTGCGGTTGAGCTCCGGGGTGCGGCGCTGGACGCGCGCACCGGTCTCCAGGGCGGGCGTGATGCGGGGCAGCGTGCGCGGCAGCTGGCGGGCGACCCGCTCGACGGAGCCGCTGAAGGCCGCGAAGTCCCGCAGGAACGGCCGCTGCGTGCGGAGCGACGCGATGCCGGTGCGCAGCGTCGGGCCGGACTTCTCGATCGTCTGCTGGAGCTTCTCGGGGTCGCGCGACCAGGCCTCGAACACGTCCGCGCCGGCGGTGAACTGGTTGGCGTACTGGTCGGCGATCGGCGCGACGACGCGCGCGGCGTCGCCGAGCTCCTTGAGGAAGCGGACGAGCTGGGTGTCCTCGTCGGAGAGCACCGTCATGACCGGCTCGAGCGCGCCGAGGAACCGCGGCAGGTCGGCGATCGCCTCGTTGACGGCGACGCCGCGGCCGCTGAGCGCGGTGCCGAAGCCCTCGACGTTGCGCTGCACGGACGTCCGCGTCCGCTCGTCGAAGATCGAGTAGAAGTCGTCGAGCTCGACCGGGAAGGTCGCCTGGTCGGCGGGGAGCGTGTCGCCGTCGCGGAACGTCTGCGTGGCGGTGCCGCGCGTGATCTCGACGTACTTGAGGCCGAGCACCGAGCGCGGGCGCAGGTCGACGGTCGAGTCGACGGGCAGCGGGTCGCCCTTGTCGTCGAGCTTCAGCGTGATCTCGGCCCCGGTGGTGCCGTCCGGCAGCCGGACGGGCTCCATGTCGGACACGATGCCGACGCGGAAGCCGCCCTCGCGCACGTCGTTGCCGGGCAGGACGTTCGCGCCACTGGCGACGCGCACCTTCAGCTCGGTGGTCGGGACGAACGGCAGCCCGGAGTTCGCGTTGTACGCCAGGAACACCGCGACCGTGACGATGAGGACGGTGACGGCGCCGACGAGGACCGGGTTGGCGACGACGCTGGGACGGTTGCGCGACACGCTCAGCCCCCCAGCAGGTAGTCGAGGAGGCCGGAGCTCTGCGTCTGCGGGCGGCCCTGGCCCTTGCCGGTCAGCGCGCCGCCGAGCCCGTCGAGCTGGTCCTGGAGCTTGGGCGGCAGCACGCCGTCGGGCAGCAGGCCGTCGAGCAGGTCGCCGAGGAGGCCCTCGGACTGCGGCGTCGCGGACGGGGCCGGCGTCGCCGTCGGGGCGGGCGCGGTCGGCGTCGGGGTGGCGGCCGGCTGCGCGGGACGGGCGTCGTCCTCGCGCTCGGACGCGCGCGTCTGGGTGGTGCCGGTCGCCGTCGGGTCGGGCTCGTTGATGCCCGGGGCCCGCGGGCCGAGCGCGGTCGAGCAGCGCTCGCGCGCCTTGTCGGTGCGGGCGCGGGCGGCGTCCCAGTAGAACGCGCACGAGGCGTCGACGAAGGCGGAGACCTTGAGCATGTGGCCGTTGCCGTCGAAGACGTTCGTGGCCTGGCCCTGGAAGAAGATGTAGCGCAGCAGCGCCTCGAGCCCGGTGTAGCCGCCGGTGCCGCGCGGGTTGCGGGCGTCGTCCTCGACGGCGTTGGCGGGGTCGTCGAGGTGCTCGAGCGTGATCGCGAGGTTCTGCGCCAGCTCGGGCAGGTCGGTGACCGCGCGGCTGAGGCGCCGGACCTGCGGGCGCAGCGCGACGACCGCGGTGCGGCCGGCGCGCGCGGCCTGCGCGAGCGAGGCGGTCGAGGGCCGCGACGCCTGCGAGAAGTCGCCGAAGGCGTCGAGGAAGCGGGTCAGACGCGGCGCCTGCGCGGACAGGGTCCGCAGCGCGGGCACCTGCCGGTCGGCGGCGCGGCCGAGCAGCCGCATCGTCGGCTGGAGCTCGGCGAGGAAGGTCGGGAGCGCGCGGAACTGCTCGCGCAGCTCGTCGCTGCGCGACCCGCTCGCCGCCGCGGTGTCGCGCGCCTCGCGGACGAACCGCACGACGTCGTCGCGGTTGTCGGCCAGCGCGGTGACGACCGTGTCGGCGTCGCGGTAGAGGTCGCGGATCGTGCGGCGCTGCTGGGCGAGCTTCGCGAGGACCTGGTCGGTCTCGCGCAGCGCGGGCACGGCGCGGCGGATCGTCTCGTTGAGGTCGCCGCCGCGGGCCGCGAGCCCGGCGCCGAACTCGCTGAGCAGGATCGAGAAGCGCTCGCGGTAGGGGCGGCGCCAGATGTCGTTGACGAGGTCGACCGGGACGGTCGAGCGCGTCTGCGCGACGGGGATCGTGCCGCCGCGCGGCAGCTCGGGTCCGGCGGTGCCGGGCTGGCAGTCGATGAAGTACTCGCCGATCAGCGACTGCGGGCGGGTCTCGCACACGGCGCTGCGGCGCAGCACGCCGAATCCGTCCTGCGTGATCTCGATCTCGACGCGGGCGCGGTAGTCGTCGCGCGTGATCTCCATCGTCTTGATCTGGCCGGAGCGGACCCCGGCGACCTTCACGTCGGCGCCCTCGATCAGCCCGAACGCGTTGTCGAGCTCGACCCAGTAGGTCGGGTTGCCGTCGCCGTCGCCCGCGCCGGTGCCGACGACCGCGAAGGTCGCCACGAGCGCGAGCGCGAGGAGGCCGAGGAGCGCGCGCTTCATCGTCCCGGGGGCACCTGGGTGCGGTCGCAGTCGAAGCCCTCGGGCACGTACGGGTTGGAGCCGTCGGCGGCGGGACGCTCGGCCGAGCCCGGGCAGCGGTTGTTCTGGCTGACCGAGGCGGTGGTCTGGAACAGCGCGTCGCGCAGCGCCGGCGGGATCGGCTGCAGCACCCCGTCGGCGAGCGCGAACGCGTTGACCGTCAGGGCGTTGCGGCTCACCGAGCCGTTGGCGTCGTAGACGCCGGAGTGGCTGAAGTCGTCGAACCAGCCGGTGAGGTCGACCGCGTAGGGGCGCAGGAAGGCGAGGTGCTCGCGCGAGCCGGCGAGCGACTTCGCGGTCGTCGGGAACGTGCCCGGGCGCTCCTGGCCGTTGCGGACCTTCGTCGCGACGACCTGGTCGCGGAACGGCAGCACGGCGCGGCCGAGCTCGATGAGGTCGTTGTCCTTGCCGTCCCGGCGGATCGTCCTCGACAGGTCGCGCACGACCGGACGCGCGGTCTGCGCGAGCGGCCGCAGCTGCGCGAGCACGCGCCGCAGCTTCGGGGTGACCGGCCGGGACTCCTCGAGCAGCGGCTCGACGTCGTCGAGCGCGGAGCGCAGGTTCACGAACGTCGTGTTGCTGCGCCGCATGAAGTCGGGCAGGCGCGCGATGGCGCGCGAGAGGTCGTCCTCCTCGGTCGCGATCGCGCCCGTCGTGTCGGCGAGGCCGTCGATCAGCGCGCTGAGGTCCGCGGAGCGCTCGGCGATGTCGGTGACGAGCCGCGCGTTGGCGAGCAGGAAGCGCTGCAGCAGCGGCGTGTCGCGGTTGACCTCGGCGAACAGGCGCTGGGAGGCGATGAGCGTCGGGTTGAGGTACTGGAAGCCCGCCCGGGCCTGCGCCTCGCGGCCCGCGTAGAGCGTGCCGTTGCCGCGGATGAAGTCGCGCAGCCCGCGCTTGGTCTTGTCGTCGAACAGCGAGAAGAGCTGGTCGATGTCGACCGCGGAGGTCGTGCTGGCGGTCGGCAGGACGCCGCCGTCGGCGATCGTGGCGCGCGGGGAGCCGGGTGTCTCCTCCGGGATCTGCAGGTCGACGTAGCGGCCGACGATGCTCGACAGCGACGCGAGCCGCAACGTGGCGCGTGTGCCCTCGCGCAGGGGCGCCACGTCGTCGTCGAGCTCGAGCGTCAGCTCGGCCTGGCCGTCGTCGGTGAGCTCGATCTGCTTGACGAGCCCGACCTTGCGGCCGCCGCTCTGGACGAGGTTGCCCTCGACCATCTGGGTGGCGGCCTGGAAGCGGGCCTTGACCGTGTAGGGCTCGTCCCCGGTCAGCACCAGCACGGCGAGCAGCGCCACGAGCGCGAGGGCAGCGGCGATCGCGGCGCGACCGACGGCGCCGATTCCCCCTCCTCCCTGCTGCTCGATCTGTGTGCTCTCCACTCGGGCTCCCACGCCGCTGGCGACGCTGTGCGATGACCCCGTCGTGTGCTGCGGCGCGCACGATACCCCGGACAGCGGTCGGGTGCGTCACCAATCGAACGACGACGTTCAGTCGAACGGCCTGTCCGAGGCCGTCGCGGAGCGCTACCGTCCAGGCCATGAGCACTGTCGAGCAGCCCGCCAGCAGCCGCCGCGCGATCTTCGAGGACGAGCACGAGGACTTCCGCGAGAGCGTCCGCCGCTGGCTCACCAACGAGGTCGCGCCCCACTTCGAGCAGTGGGAGAAGGACGGGATCGTCCCGCGCGACGTGTTCGCCGCGGCGGGCGCGAACGGCTTCATCGGGACCCAGATCCCGGAGGAGTTCGGCGGCGCCGGCGTCGACGACTTCCGCTTCAACGTCATCCTCGGCGAGGAGATCTGCCGGCAGGCGCTCGGCGGCGTCGCGGTCGGCCTGACGCTCCACAACGACGTCTGCCTCCCCTACTTCCTCGAGTACTGCAACGACGAGCAGAAGGAGCGCTGGCTCCCGGGGATCGCCGACGGCACGAAGATCACCGCGATCGCGATGACCGAGCCGGGCGCGGGCTCCGACCTCGCCGGCATCAAGACGAAGGCGGTCCGCGACGGCGACCACTACATCGTCAACGGCGCCAAGACGTTCATCACCAACGGCATCAACGCGGACCTCATCGTCACCGCGGTGAAGACCGACCCCAACGAGCGCCACAAGGGCATCTCGATGCTCGTCATCGAGGCCGACACGCCCGGCTTCGAGCGCGGCCGCAACCTCGAGAAGGTCGGCATGCACTCCCAGGACACCGCCGAGTTGTTCTTCAACGACGCGCGCGTGCCGGTCGAGAACCTGCTCGTCGCCGAGGGCGTCGGCTTCGGCCAGATGGTCCACAACCTGGCGCAGGAGCGCCTGAGCGTCGCCGTCGTCGGCGTCGCGACCGCCGCCGCGGCACTGCAGATGGCGGTCGACTACGTCAAGGAGCGCACCGCCTTCGGCGAGTCGATCTCGAAGTTCCAGAACACCCGCTTCGTGCTCGCCGAGTGCAAGACCGAGGTCGACGCCGCGCAGGCGTTCCTGGACCAGTGCACGATGGAGCTCGTGAACGGCACGCTGACGGTCGAGCGCGCCGCGTCGCTGAAGCTCTTCGCCACCGAGGTGCAGGGCCGCGTCATCGACAAGTGCCTGCAGCTCTTCGGCGGCTACGGCTACATGCTCGAGTACCCGATCGCCCGCCTCTACGCGGACGCGCGCGTGTCGCGGATCTACGCGGGCAGCAACGAGATCATGAAGGAGATCGTCGGCCGGTCCCTCACCTAGGACCGGCCCGCTCCGGGCGCGCCCTCAGTGGGCGTGCCCGGGACGCACCCGGTGCATGATCGCCACGATCACCGCGCCGACGACGACGCCCAGCAGCGCCGACGCGCCGGTGTTCGTCAGCCAGGCCCCGACGCCGCCGACCGCCCCGAGCGCGTCGTGGACGTCCTCCTCGAGGTGGTGCACGGCGTCGTAGAGCGCGTGCACGCCGAGGTCGTCGAGGCCGACGAGCAGGATGTGGCCGCCGACCCACAGCATCGCCGCGATGCCGACCGTGGACAGCACGCCCATGACGATCGGCATCCCGCGCACGAGGCCGCGGCCGAACCGGGCGGCGAAGCCCTCGCGGGTCTGGACGAGCCGCAGCCCGATGTCGTCCATCTTCACGATCAGGGCGACCGCCCCGTAGACCAGCGCGGTGATCGCGAAGGCGACGAGGACGAGGATCATCGCGCGCGTGAGGAACGGCTCGTCGGTGACCTCGTTGAGCGAGATCACCATGATCTCGGCCGAGAGGATGAAGTCCGTGCGGATCGCGCCGCCCACGAGCTCCTCCTCCTGGTCGGGTCCGAGCTCGGTGACCGGGGCGGCCGCCTCCCCGTGGTGGCCGGGACCGATCTTCTCCCAGATCTTCTCAGCGCCCTCGAAGCACAGGTAGGCGCCGCCGACCATCAGCAGCGGGGTCAGCAGCCAGTCCAGGAACTCGCTCAGCAGCAGCGCCGCGGGCAGGATGAACAGGAGCTTGTTGCGCAGCGACCCCTGCGCGATGCGCCGGATCATCGGCAGCTCGCGCTCGGGCGCGAAGCCCTGCACGTAGCGGGGCGTCACGGCGGCGTCGTCGACGATGACGCCGGCAGCCTTCACGCTCGCGCGGCTGGCGCCGGCGGCGACGTCGTCGATCGACGCGGCGGCGACGCGCGCGATCGCGGCGACGTCGTCGAGCAGTGCGGCGAGTCCGGCGCTCACGCCCGGACCGTCCTACGAGGGGTTCTCACGCGCCACAGGGTAGGGGGCGGCGCCCCCGGAAGGGGTGCTCAGCGGCGCTTGGCGGCGGTCACGTCGCGGTTGCCGCCGCTCTGCTCGTCCCACAGCCGCAGCTGCCGGGACGGGTCGATCGGCCGCCCGCCGGTGAAGTAGCCGGGACCGCTCCACAGCTCGAAGTGCAGGTGGCAGGCGGTCGAGCGGCCGGTCGTGCCGACGTCGCCGATCCGCTGCCCGGTGTGCACGTCGTCGCCGGCCTTCAGCGGCGAGGGCTGCTGCAGGTGCATGTAGACCATGTCGCTCGGCGAGCCGACGACGTCGATCACGACGTAGTTCCCGCCGCCGCCGTCGTAGCCGGCCCGCTCGACGGTGCCGCCGCGGGCGGCCAGGAGCGGCGTGCCGCAGTCGGCGAGGATGTCCTGCCCCTGATGGCCGCGACCAGCCCCGGGACCGTCCCCGTAGACGTGCGGGCCACGGACCGGGAAGTACGCGCGCAGGTACTCGAACGACTCGGCGACCGGTGCGGGGGCGGCCCCGTCGACGCCGATGCGGAAGCGGTAGCGCCCGTCCTTCTCGCCGCGGCCGTCCTCGGCGCCGCCGTCCCAGCGCAGCCGCTGCTCCTCGCCGCGGGTGACGTCGCGCAGCTCCCAGCGCTCGACGGGCGCGACGGCCCCGGAGCGGTACAGCTCCACGACGACGGCGGCGGTGCCGCTGCCCGGCACCGTGAAGGTGAGGGTCTGCGGCCGCGGGCCGGCGAGCAGGACGCGGCGCGCAGCGATCGCGGCGACGAGCTCGCTCGAGCCCTCGGGGGTCGCGGTGGCGGCCGGGGCGTCGGCGGAGACGCCGCCGGCGCCGGGGTCCATCGGGGCGCCGGACGACTCGGCCGGCACGATGATCAGGGCGGCGGCCGTCAGGGCCACCGTCAGCGCTCGGTGCATGTTCTGGACTCTCGGGATCGGGCGGGTGCGTGCAGTCGAACCACCCCTTGGTGGGTGGCGGCCCGGATGCTGGTCCCCCGACCGATCCAGTCCTTCGCGTTCACGCCCCAGCCCCCCGGGGCGCGTCGCTCGTCGGGAGAAACCCCCTGACAGCAGGCAGGTTACAGGTCCGTCACACCGAGTGTGACGGAGATCACACGAGGACCGTCGGCGCCGGGGCGGCGAACTGATCCGCCGCCGCGGTTCGCGCGAAGATCCCGTAGCGCATGCACATCGCGATCATCGGCACCGGCATCTCCGGCCTCACGGCCGCCCACCACCTCCACGCGGAGCACGGCCTCACGCTGTTCGAGGCCGGCCCCTACGTCGGCGGCCACACGAACACCGTGCACGTCGAGACCGACGCGGGCGCGTGGGACATCGACACGGGCTTCATCGTCTGCAACGACCGCACCTACCCGAACTTCCTCGCGATGATGGACGAGCTCGGCGTCGCCCGCCGCGAGACGCACATGGGCTTCAGCGTCACCGCCGAGGGCGAGGACTTCGAGTACGCGGGCACCCCGAAGGGCCTGTTCTGCCAGCCGCGCAACGCGGTGCGCCCGGCGTTCCTGCGGATGATCCGCGACCTGCTGCGCTTCAACAAGGAGCTCGCGGCGATCGTCGCCGACCCCACCGACCTGCGCGGCGACCTGTCGCTGCTCGCCTTCCTGCGCGCGGGCGGCTACTCGGACTTCTTCCGCGACCGGCTGATCGTCCCGCAGGCGAGCGCCGTGTGGTCCGCCGAGCCCGACCAGCTCGACGCGTTCCCGATCCGGTTCATGGCGCAGTTCTTCGCCAACCACGGGATGCTGAGCTTCCGCGACCGGCCGACGTGGATGACGATCGCCGGGGGCTCGCAGACCTACGTGCGGGCCATCACCGCGCGGCTCGAGCGCCCGGTCCGCACCTCGACCCCGGTCGCGAGCGTCCGGCGGTTCGACACCCACGTCGAGGTCACCCCCGTGGGCGGCGAGCCCGAGCGGTTCGACGAGGTCATCCTCGCCTGCCACGCCGACCAGGCGCTCGCGATCCTCGGGGACGACGCGACGCCGCTGGAGCGCGAGCTGCTCGCCTGCTTCCCCTACCAGCCCAACGAGGCGGTGCTGCACACCGACACGCGGATGCTCCCCCGCCGCCACGCCGCCCGCCAGGCGTGGAACTTCCACCTGCTCGACGAGCCCCAGGCCCGCACGACCGTGACGTACGGCATGAACCACCTGATGGGCCTCGACGCGCCGCACGACTTCTGCGTGACGCTGAACCTCACCGACCGCATCGACCCGGCGAAGATCGTCGAGGTCATCCAGTACGCGCACCCGGTCTTCACCCCGGAGGGCGTCGCCGCCCAGGCCCGTCACGGGGAGATCAGCGGCGTGCGCCGGACCCACTTCTGCGGGGCGTACTGGCGCTGGGGGTTCCACGAGGACGGCGTCTTCAGCGCGCTGCAGGCACTGCCGGGCGTGGGCCGCAGCCAGGTCGGTTCGCCCGCGTGACGCGGCGCTCCGCCATCTACCGCGGCACCGTCCGCCACCGCCGCACGACGCCGATCGCGCACGCGTTCACCTACGACGTCGGCATGCTCTGGATCGACCTCGAGGAGGCCGACGAGCTGTTCGCGCACGCCCCGCTGTGGTCGGCGCGCCGGCCCCGCACACCCGGCGGCGTCTCGCGCGCGGACCTGCTGGGCGACCCGGCGGTGCCGCTCGACGTCGCCGTGCGCGATCTCGTGCAGGAGCGGCTCGGCACCCGGCCCACCGGCCGCATCGGCGTGCTCACGACGCCGCGGACGTTCGGCCGCGCGTTCAACCCCGTCAGCTTCTACCTCTGCTTCTCCCCGAAGGACGACGACGCCCCGGTCGCGATCGTCGCCGACGTCGAGAACACGCCGTGGAACGAGCGCCACGCCTACGTCGCCGCCTGCGACCCGGACGCGCGCGTGCAGGACCTCGCGTTCGAGAAGGTCTTCCACGTCTCGCCGCTGATGGGCATGGCCCAGCGCTACCGGTTCCGGCTCACGCGGCCCGGCCCGACCTGGAGCATCCACATCGCCAGCGACGGGGAGAGCGCGTTCGACGCGACGCTCAACCTCCGCCGCGAGGAGCTGTCCGGCGCCGCGCTGGCACGGCTGCTCGCCCGCTTCCCCCTCCAGAGCGCCCGCACGGGCGCGCTGATCTACTCCAACGCCCTGCGGCTCAAGCTCAAGGGCGCCCCCTACCACCCCCACCCGGTGAAGGACATGCGCGCATCGAAGACCCGGACCGTCCTGCACGGTCTCCTCAAGCACTGGATCCGCGACGGGGAGCTCACGCTCGTCGACGCGCACGGCTCGACGACCGTCGGGGACGCCTGGAAGGACGGGACCGGCACGCCGCTGCGCGCGACGGTCACGATCCACGACGAGCGCGCGTACCGCGCCCTGCTGAAGGGCAGCCTCGGGCTCGCGGAGAGCTACCGCGACGGCTGGTGGGACGCCGACGACCTCGTCGGGATCGTGCGGATCGCGGCGCGCAACATCCACCGCGGCGACGCGTACCGGCGTCGCCTGCGTCCCGTGCTCGCCCCCGTCCAGGGCGCGGTCGCCACCGCGCGACGCAACACGATCGACCGCTCCAAGGAGCAGATCAGCGCGCACTACGACCTCGGCAACGACCTCTACGGGCTGATGCTCGACGAGACGATGATGTACTCGTCGGCGATCTACCCGACGCCCGAGGCGACCCTGCACGAGGCGCAGCTGTGCAAGCTCGACCGCATCTGCGACAAGCTCGAGCTCGGTCCCGACGACCATCTGCTGGAGATCGGCACGGGCTGGGGCGGTCTCGCCATCCACGCCGCGCGCCGCAGCGGCTGCCGCGTCACCACCACGACGATCTCGCGCGAGCAGCACGCGCTGGCCGTCGAGCGCGTCCGCGCCGCCGGCCTGCAGGACCGCATCACCGTCCTGCTGGAGGACTACCGCAACCTCACCGGCACGTACTCGAAGCTCGTGTCGATCGAGATGATCGAGGCGGTCGGCTGGCGCGACTTCCCGACGTTCTTCCGCGTCTGCGGCGAGCGGCTCGCCGACGACGGCCTGATGCTCCTGCAGGCGATCACGATCGACGACCGCGCCTACGACGTCGAGAAGGCCACGAAGAGCTTCATCAACCAGCTGATCTTCCCCGGCGGCTGCCTGCCGTCCGTGCGCGAGATCCAGCGCTGCGTCGGGTCGTTCACCGCGCTGCGCAACGTGCAGCTCGAGGACATCACGCCGCACTACGTCACGACGCTCGCCGCGTGGCGCGAGCGCTTCGAGCAGGCCGCCGCCGCGGGCGCCCTGGACGAGCAGCGCTACGACAAGCAGTTCCGTCGCATCTGGTCGCTCTACCTCGCCTACTGCGAGGGCGGCTTCGCCGAGCGCCGGATCCAGGACGTCCAGATCCTGCTCGCGGGCCCGCGGTTCCGTGGCGAGGCGCTCCTCCCCGGGCTGCCCGACCAGCCGACGAGCGCGCCGGTGACGACGCTGCACCTCGCCGACGACGGACCGCACACCCGCCACGTGGCGTGAGCGCCACCGGCATCGCGTACGACCGGACGGGCACCGGCCCGCCGGTCGTCCTGCTGCACGGCCTCGGCGGGGAGCGGCAGGTCTGGGACGGGGTCGTCGAGCACCTCCGCGCCGAGCGCGAGGTGGTGACCGTCGACCTGCCCGGGTTCGGCGCGTCGGCGCCGCTGGCGCAGGACGTCGTGCCGACCCCGGCCGCCATCGCCGAGCAGCTCGCCCGCTTCCTGGGCGAGATCGGCCTCGAGCGACCCCACGTCGCCGGCAACTCGCTGGGCGGCTGGATCGCGCTCGAGCTCGCCCGGCGCGACGTGGTGGCCTCGGTCACCGGGCTCTGCCCGGCGCTGTGGGAGCGACCGCTGCCGCCCAAGCCGTTCGTCATGCACCGGGTCGCGCGGACGCTGCGGCCGGCGCTGCCGGCGCTCATGCGCACCGGGCTCGGCCGGCGGGCCGCATTGCTGGGGATCGTCGCCCGCCCCGGGGACGTCTCCCCGCAGGACGCCCTGCGGGTCGCCAGCGCCTACGCGAGCGCGCCCGCGTTCGCGGCCACGAACCGCGCGATGCGCAGCGGCCACTTCACCGGCGGCGAGCGGATCCGCGTCCCGGTGCTGCTCGCCTGGGGGGAGCTCGACCGGCTCGTGACGCCGCCGGCCCGCGCGCTCGTCCCCCGCGCGGTGTCGATCACCCTCCCGGGCTGCAGCCACCTGCCGATGCTCGACGATCCCGCGCTCTCGGCGCGCACGATCCTGCGCGGATCGGCGCGGACGACTGGCTGACCGCGACAGCACGTCGCATAATCGTCGGATGCGCCGCCCGCCGGCCTCCGTCGGGGCCGCCACCGACGACCCCCTGCAGCGCGTGCGTGAGGCATCGCGGATGCCGCTCGCCCGGACGATGCTCGTCGTCGCGATCGCCTCCGTCACGTTCGGCACCGTGTTCGTGGTCCAGGGGGTCACCGGCGAGGTCGCGGACGCTCGGCTCGTCGGTGTCGGCCTGATCCTGCTCGGCGCGCTCGCCGCGGTCGCGCAGCGGCTCCTGCGCAACGGACGGATCGAGGACGGGGCGACCGTCACGGTCGTCGTCTTCCTCGGCGGGGCGATGATGCTCGCCGTCCTGCTGCCCGGGAGCGCCGTCGTCACCGTGCTCGGCTGCGTCGTGGTGGCGACGATCGCGCTGCAGCACCTCTCGGACCGGCGCCTGATGCTCGTCCTCGCCGGGGCGGGGGCGGGCGTCGTCGCGATCGTCGTCTCGCGGCAGCTGTGGCGGCCGGTCCCGCCGCCGGAGGCGGTCGGCGGCGCGCCGCTGTGGCTGCTCGACGGCGCCGAGCTCGCCGGCGCCGCCGCGATGGGCGCGATCATCGCGGTGCTGCTCGTGCAGTTCCGTCGCCGTCTCCAGGGCACGATCGAGGAGCTTCGCGGCCTCCTGGCCCGCGAGCGGGCGCTGCGCGACGAGCACGCCCGCGAGGCCCGGGCCCGCGGCGTCGCCGAGGCGCGGGGCCGGGCGCGCGCGGAGTTCCTGGCCCACATGAGCCACGAGATCCGCACCCCGCTCAACGCGATCATCGGTCTCGGCGGCCTGCTCGAGGACGCGGACCTCGACGCCCGCTCCGCCGAGCACGCCCGGATCATCCGCGCCTCGGGCGATCACCTGCTCACGCTCGTCAACGACGTCCTGGACTTCTCGCGGATCGACGCGGGCGAGGTCGTGCTCGGGACCGCCGACGTGCCGCTCGCCGACGTCGTGGAAGGGGTCGTGGACGTGCTGCGCGTCGCCGCCGACCGCCGCGGGATCGCGCTCCACGCCACGGTCGACCCGGCCCTGCCCCCGGTCGTGGTCGCCGACGGCGCGCGGCTGCGGCAGATCCTCATGAACCTCGTCGCCAACGCCGTCCGCTTCACCGACCAGGGCGAGGTGGAGGTGCGGGTCGAGCCGGGGCCCCGCCCCGACGGCGCCACGCAGCTGCGGTTCGTGGTCCGGGACACCGGCGTCGGGATCGCGCCCGAGCGCCTCGCCGACGTCTTCGAGCCGTTCACCCAGGCCGACGCCGCCAGTGCCCGGCACCACGGCGGGACCGGCCTGGGCCTGACGATCAGCCGCGAGCTCGCCCGGCTGATGGGCGGGACCCTCCAGGGGACGAGCACGGTGGGCGTCGGCTCGACGTTCGTGCTCGAGCTGCCGCTCTGCGCGGGCACCGCGCCCCCGCCGTCCGTCGAACCGGACCGGCCGTGGATGGACGCGGGCATGGCGGCCCGCCTGCCCCGCCGGATCCTCCTCGTCGAGGACAGCCGCACCAACCAGCTCGTCGTGGTGCGGCTGCTGGAGCGGCTGGGCTATCGCGCCGACGTGGCGGGCGACGGCCGCGAGGCGCTCGAGGCGTGCGACCGCCAGTCCTACGACGTGATCTTCATGGACCTCCACATGCCGGAGCTCGACGGCCTCGCCGCCACGCGCGAGCTGCGCCGGCGCGAGCTCGCGCCGCGCCCGTACGTCATCGGCTTCAGCGCGGCCGCGTTCGAGTCGGACCGGCGCGCGTGCCTCGCCGCCGGCATGGACGACTTCGTCGCCAAGCCCGCCACCGGCCCGATGCTCGCGGCCGCGCTGGAGCGCTCGGGGGGACCGCGTGCCGCTCAGCGCCGCGGCGCGCAGGTGCGGTAGCGGCGGACCTGCTCGACGGTCCGCCCCGCGGTCGTGCGGGCGACGATCTTCACGCGCACGGTGCCCTTCGGCAGGCCGCGCAGGTCGATCCGCGCGGTCAGCCGGCGGCCGCGCACGACCCGGACCCGCCTGGTCCCGACGAAGACCGTGGCGCTGCGCAGCCGCTGACCGCGCGGGGCGCTCAGGCGGATCGTGAACTGCCGGCGGCTGACGCAGCGCGTGGCGGGCGGCAGGCCGAGCGCGTCACGGTCGACGGTCGCGGCCGCGTCACCGGTCGGGAGCGTCACGCGCGCCCGCGACACGGACACGACCGCGGTCCCGCGCGTGATCCCGTAGAGGTTCGACCCGCCGACGAGCTCGAAGCGGTAGCGGCTCCCCGGGGTGACGCGCATCGCGACGCCCTCGAGCCGCCGCGTGACCGTGTGCTCCTGTCCGTCGAGCAGCACCGGGATCGGCGTCGACTGGTTGCCCACCACGACGCCGCGGACCTCGTCGACCAGCTGGCCGAAGACGTGATCGTCGGTGCCGAGGCCGGTCGCCCGGTAGGTGACGGTGACCTCGGGCTCGCCGACGACGTCCGTCTCCTCGCGGACCGCGGGGATCGGCACGCGCACGCCCTGCAGTCCCGGGCGCGCGACGACGACGAGGCCGTTGAGCGTCTCGACCGGGGTGATCGCCACCGTGCCCGCGCCCTCGGCGGCGAGCGGGGGCCCGGCGGCGAGCGGGAAGTCCGCGGCGCTGCGCCGCTGTCCGTCGTCGGCGACCCACTCGAACCGGGGACCCGTGTCCACGCTCGCGTCGCGCCGCAGCCAGCGCGCCAGCCACGGCAGGACCGCACGCTCGACGCTCGGCACGTTGCCGGTCAGGCAGACGCCGTGACCGCCGCAGAACCAGACCATCTTCACCGGCACGCGCGCGTCGCGGAGGATCTCGTAGTTGCGCATCGCCTCCGACGGCGTGAACAGCGTGTCCGCGGTGCCCTGGGTCAGCAGCGTCGGGACGCGGATGCGGCGCACGAGGTCCTTCGGGCCGCGGGACTCGAGGAACGCGTCGACCTCGGGCGAGAAGCGACCGGTGGCGGCACCGTCCACCGCCGCGCGGATGAGCTGCGGGGCGAGCGTCCCGGTCTCCGGACCGTAGGGGCTGAACAGGCCCAGGCCGAGCGAGGTCGGCGTGCCGACCGCCAGCAGCGCCGCGCCCCAGCCGAACTTCGCGAGCCCGTCGCGGTTGAGGGCGGTGGTGAGCGAGTGCCAGGCGATGTCGGGGGCGATGACGTCGATCCGCGGGTCGAGGCCGGCGGCGACGAGCTCGATCCCGCCCGCGTAGGACGGGCCCTGCATGCCGACGCGCGGGTCGCCGTCGCCGTCCAGCAGCGCCTCGGGCTGCTGCGCGACCCAGTCGACGAGCGCCATGACGTCGCGTCCCTCGAACTCGGGGGCGTCGACGGTGACGGTCCCGCCGGACTGGCCGAAGCCGCGGCTGTCCCAGGTCAGGACGTTGTAGCCGGCGCGGCGCAGCACGCCGACGCCGACCGAGCCGACGTCCTCGTTGGACGTGGCGTCGGGGTTCGTGGTGCGCGTGAGTCCCCAGCCGTGGGTCTGCAGGACGGTCGGCGCGCGCTCGCCCGGCTTCAGGCCCGCGGCGGGGAAGAACGACGTCGACAGCGTCGTGCCGTCGAAGCTGCGGACCGCCTGGTCGCGCGCCTGCGCCCCGGCGGGTGCCAGGGCGGGCAGCGCGGCGGCCACGGCCGCGATCGCCCGGATTGTGCTCCTCCTCATGCGGCGGAGCGTACCCGGGGCGCTCAGGCGACGGCGGTCGTCGCCAGCGCGCTGCGGACCGCGGGCGCGACCTCGGTGCCGAACAGCTCGATGCTGCGCAGCAGGTCGGCGTGCTCCATCGGGCCGACGCTGAACTGCACGAGCGTGCGGTCGTGGCCGAAGACCTCGTGCTGGAAGAGGATCTTCTCGACGACCTCCTGCGGGCTGCCGACCATGTTCGCGCCGCGCAGCCCGGTGCTGGCGTCGAAGTCGTGGCGGCGCAGCGGCGGCCAGCCGCGCTCCGCGCCGATGCGGTTCATCATCTGCGCGAACGGCGGGAACGCGATGTCGCGCGCGGCCTGGGAGGTCTCGGCGACGAAGCCGTGGCAGTTGATGCTCATCGGCAGGCGGCCGTGCCCGGCGCCCTCCCCCGCCTGGCGGTGCAGCTGCGCGAACGGCGCGAACCGCTCCGGCTGGCCGCCGATGATCGCGAGCGCCAGCGGCAGGCCCAGCGCGCCGGCGCGCACCGCGGACTGCGGCGTGCCGCCGACCGCGACCCACAGGGGGATCGGGTCCTGGACCGGCCGGGGGTACACGCCGCGGTGGTCGATCGGGGCCCGGTGCCGGGACGTGCCCTCCCCGGCCGGCCAGGTCACGACCTCCTGCTCGCGGAGGGTGAGCAGCAGGTCGAGGTGCTCGGCGAAGAGCGCGTCGTAGTCGTCGAGGTCCTGGCCGAACAGCGGGAACGACTCGATGAACGAGCCGCGGCCGGCCATGATCTCCGCGCGGCCGCCGGAGAGGAGGTCGACCGTGGAGAAGTCCTGGAAGACGCGGACCGGATCGGCGGAGCTGAGGACCGTGACGGCGCTGCTCAGCCGGATCCGGGACGTGCGCGCGGCGGCCGCCCCCAGCACGACCGCGGGCGCGGAGACGAGGTAGTCGGGCCGGTGGTGCTCCCCGATCCCGAACACGTCGAGGCCGACCTGGTCGGCGAGCTCGATCTCCTGAAGCAGCTGCGCCATCCGCTGCTGCGGGGTGGCGGTGCGGCCGGTGCGGGGGTCGGTCCCCAGCTCCGCGAACGTGTAGATGCCGAGCTCCATGCGCTCAGCATGGCAAACCGCCCGGGCCGGTCCGCCGCGAGTGGTCAGGCCCCGGCGGGCGGCTCGACCATCCGCAGGTGGTTGCCCGACGGGTCGCGGAAGCCGCAGTCGATGCCGTACGGGGTCTCGGTCGGCTCCTGGGTGAACTCGACGCCCAGCGCGGCCATCTCGGCGTGGCGGGCGCGGCAGTCGTCGGTGGAGAAGAACACGGTCCCCGCGTAGCCCTTCCCCATCAGGGCGCGGATCTCGCCCTGGGTGGCGTCGTCGAACATCGGGGCGCCCGGGATCGCCATCAGGACGATCGACGCGTCCTGGCCGGGGGCGCCGACGGTCAGCCAGCGGAAGTTCCCCATCTCGGCGACGGTCACGTCCTCCTTCAGCTCGAGGCCGACCTTCTCGGTGTAGAAGCGCAGCGCCTCGTCCTGGTCGTGGACCCAGAGCTGCGTGGCGTTCATGCGGATGGTGGTCATGTCCGGGACCCTAGGCGGGCGCGTCCGCGCTGTCTTCTCCAAACGTGCGGTGTCGCGGACGGCCGTGGACGCGCACGACGCAGGCGGGGATCCGCGCGTACACCTGCGCGGGCGGGGCGGCCGCCCGGTAGGCCGTCGGCGAGCACCCGTGGTGCCGGGTGAACGTGCTCGTGAACGAGCCGACCGACCGCAGGCCGACCTCGAGGCAGATGTCCGCCACCGCGTGGTCGGTGTGCCGCAGCAGCGCGGCGGCGCGCTCCATGCGGCGGGTGAGCAGGTAGCCGCGCGGCGTCTCGCCGAACACGCGCCGGAACTCGCGGGTGAAGTGCGCGCGAGAGAGCCCGGCCGCGGCCGCCATGTGCGCGACGGTCAGCTCCGGGTCGGCGTAGCGGCGGTCGGCGAGGTCGCGGCCGCGGACGAGGTGTCGTTCGGGCGGGACGGCGACCATCGCCGCGCGAGTATCCCAGCGCCGCCGGGTGCTCAGCGACCGATGCGCAGCCGCGCGCTGCCCGCGTCGGAGCGGTCGACGCCGAGGCGCAGCCACAGGACGTTGCCCGCGCGCAGCCGCAGCCGCAGCCGCATCCGGTCGCTGCGCGAGCGGTTGACGCACGCCCGGGCCCCGGCGCCGCGCGGCCGCGAGCCGACGAACGCGGTCAGCGTGCCGAGCGTCCGGCCGGTGGCGAGGACCCGGTAGGTGCCGGCGCGACGGATCGTCACGCGACGCCACACCGTCCCGCCGGCGGGGCAGGCGGGCTGCGCGGGGTCCTCCTCGGTGAGGGTGGCGCCCGCCAGCGGCACCGTGCGGGTGCGGCCGAGCGGCAGCGTGCGCGCGGTCCCGGCGCGGTCTCCGGGCGGGTTCGCGGCCGCGGGCAGGTCGGTGGTCTGCAGCTCGAGCACGGCGCGCGCGGCGCGGGCGGCGGCCGGCTGGCCGACCTGCACGAGCACGGCGCGGCCGGCGGGCACGCGCAGCTCGACCGCGCTGCTGCGGTCCAGCAGCCCGGCGCCCTCGTCGCACGCCTGCGGCTCGCGCGTCTGCGTCCCGGCGGCGGGCTGGACGAAGGCGGCGAGCTGCGGCGCCTCGTCGGGCTCCAGCGACGGGGTGAGCGCGCTGACCCGCACGACGCGGCTGCGGTCGGCGGCGGGCACGACCGCCCAGCTGGTGCGGGCGAACGAGCGCGGGCCCAGGCAGCGCGGCACGCCCGGGTCGGCGGACGTCCCGGCCAGCGGCGCCTGCGCCTGCAGCGTCGTCGGGCTGCCGTTCTCGGCGCTGAAGGTCGTGAACGCCGCGGGGGCGCCCGGCGCGTCGGACGCCGGGGCCTGCGCGCGGGCGTCCGCGGCGGTCGCCGCGGCGAGCAGCGCGAGCGCCAGCGCCGTGCGCAGCGCGGCCCGCGTCCGGGCGGGCGCGACTTCACGGGAGGGACGGGTGCGGGCGGGCATCAGCGGCCCCTCCTCTCCGCGCGCAGCCGGGCTCGTCGGACGAGCCGCTCGTGCCGGCGGCGGCGGGCGGCGAGCGCCCCGTCGACGCGCTCGGAGCGCAGCGCACGCCCGGTCGCGGGCGCGGCGAGCCGCGGCGTGCCCGACGGCTGCTGGCTGACGGTCTCGTAGTCGTTGGCGCCGAGCGGCTGGCGGTACTCGGCGAGGGTGCGCAGCGTCGCGGTCGGCGTGGTGATCGGCCCGACGCGGTAGCGGACGGTCGCGGCGTCGGCGGCGAGGTCGACCTGCGCGTAGCCGTGATCGCCGCCGTTGGTGTAGGTGATCCACGGGTTCGCGGCGCCGATCGCCAGGCTCTCGACGCCGGCGAGCGCCGGGAAGCCGGACGAGGTGACCGAGCCGCCGACGAACTCGGTCGCGACCGACGGGCCGGACGCCCCGCCGTCGGCGAGGACCTTCGCGGTGAAGAACGTGTGGATGTCCCCGGTGACGAAGATCGTGTTCGGCACCGATCGCAGCGTCTGGAGGATCTCGGCGCGGTCGGCCGGGTAGCCGTCCCACTGGTCGGTGTTGACGCCGCGTCCGGCGACCCCGAGCGGCACGAACATCGCCTGGTTGGCGACGATCCGCCAGCGCGCGGGCGAGCGGCGCAGCTCCTCCACGAACCACGCCTGCTGGCGGGGACCGAGGATCGACCGGGGCTTGCCGTCTCCGTCCCCGGTGCGGTACTGGCGCTGGTCGAGCAGGATCACGTCGGCCATGCGGCCCAGCCGGTAGGTGCGGTAGATGCCGTAGCGCTCCCCGGCGCTGGGCAGCCGCGGCAGCCACTCGAACGAGGCCTGGTAGCCGGCGGCGCGCTGCAGGTCGCTCGGCCGCGGCCGGTTGTCGGAGTAGTTGTCGGCGACCTCGTGGTCGTCCCAGATGTGGGCGACCGGGTGCAGCCGGTGCAGCTCGCGCAGGCCCGGGTCGGAGCGGTACATCTTCAGCCGCTCGCGGTAGCTCTTCAGGTCGACGGTCGGCGCGGGCACGTCGCGGTCGCGCGTCACCCCGGTCTCGGGCCCGTACTCGTAGGTGTAGTCGCCGAGGAACAGGTAGAGGTCCAGGACGTCGAGCGCGGCCGCGTCCTGGTGGCCGGTGAAGAACCCGGCCGGCCAGTTCTGGCAGGAGGAGTACGCGAGGCGCAGGGGCACGTCGGAGTCCGGGGCCGGCGCGGTCTTCGTCCGGCCGACCGGGGAGACGTCGTCGGCCGAGCGCCAGACGTAGTGGTAGACCGTGTCCGGCTTCAGGCCGGTGATGCGCGCCTTCAGGGCGCCGTCCATCGCACGGGCGGTCGGGACCACCGCGGTCGCGACCGTGCGGCGCAGCTCGGGGTCCTCGGCGACGACGAGCTCGGCACCGGAGCGCTGCTGCTCGGTCGTCAGGCGGCTCCAGAAGACCATCGCGTCGGGAGCCGGGTCGCCGCTGGCGACGCCGTCCTCGAACGTGCCGCGCCCGACGGCGGCCTTCGTGGTGAGCAGCCGGGCGCCCCAGGCGGAGGGCACCTGGGCGGCGAGCAGCAGGCCGGAGCCGGCGAACGTCAGCTCGCGCCGGGTGAGGAGACGACGGGAGGGCATCGAGGCTTCTGAACGCCGCCGTTCGCGTCCGGTTTCACCGCCTTCACGAAATCGTCACGGGCGGTGCTAGCCTCGGATCTCGCCCCCGTGGGCGACCGGACGAGACGCGCCGTACCCGGACCCGACAAGACGACGCCCCGTGTTCCTCGTCCCGAAGGGTGCTCGTCATGGTCTGGATCTCGTTGTTCTCCGCCGCCGCGCTGGAGGTCGTGTGGGCGCTGGCGCTGAAGCGCTCCGACGGGCTCTCGCAGCTCGGCCCGTCGCTCGTGTTCCTCGTCGCGGCGATCGGCAGCGTCGTGCTGCTGTCGCTCGCGCTGCAGCGGCTCCCGGTCGGGACCGCCTACGCGATCTGGACGGGGACCGGGGCGGTCGGCACCGCGCTGCTGGGGATGGCGTTGCTCGGCGAGGCGGCGACCCCGTCGCGCCTCGCGGCGATCGCCCTGATCGCCGCGGGCATCGTCTGGCTGGCGCTCACGGAGGCCTGAGCGCCCCGCCCCTGACCACGGCGTCGAACAGGGAGTTCTTCCGCCGGAGGGCGAACAACTCCCTGTTCGGCGCGGGCGGCGGTCAGGCCGGGAGGGCGACCTCGGCCGGCACCGCGGCGGATGCGCCGCGGACGGCGTGGGCGCCGCCGTCGGCGTGCAGCACGTGGCCGCTGACGACCCGCGAGAGCGGCGACAGCAGGAACAGGGACGCGTCCGCCACCGGCTCGGGGTCGGTGACGTCCCAGCCCAGCGGCGCGGCCTGCTCCCAGGTCGTGGCGAGGCGGTCGAAGCCGTCGATCCCGGAGGCGGCGAGCGTCTCGATCGGGCCGGACGCGACGAGGTTCACGCGGATGCGCTCCTCCCCGAGGTCCCGCGCCAGATAGCGGGTGACCGCCTCCAGGCCCGCCTTCGCGACGCCCATCCAGTCGTAGTGCGGCCAGGCGACGGTCCCGTCGAAGTCCAGGCCGACGACCGCGCCGCCGTCGGGGGCGGCGGCCAGCTGCGGGCGCAGCGCCACGACGAGGTCGCGCAGCGACACGGCGCTGATGTGGAAGGCGGTCAGCGTCGAGCCGACCGGGGCGTCGAGGAAGTTGCCGCCGATGGCGTCGCCGGGCGCGAACGCGATCCCGTGCAGCAGCCCGTCGAGGTGGCCGAAGCGGTCGGCGACGATCGGGCCGATCGCGGCGAGGTCGTCGGCGTTCGTGACGTCGAGCTCCACGACCTCGGCGGGCTGCGGCAGGCGGCCGGCGGCCCGCTCGGTCATCCGCCGGGTGCGGCCGAACCCGGTCAGCAGGACCTCCGCCCCCTCCTCCTGCGCGCGCCGGGCGACGTGGAAGGCGATCGAGCTCTTCGTGACGACGCCGGTGACGAGCAGGCGGCGCCCCTCCAGCAGACCGGCCATCAGAACGGGATCGCCACGAAGGCGGGGGTCCGGGGACGGGCCAGGGAGGCGAGCGCGTCGTCGACCGACGGCTCCTCGGGCGCGGCGACGGGCTGCTCGCGGCGCCAGAGCACCTCGATCGCCATCCGGGCGACGAGCTGCCCGCCCGCCCCGAGCACCTTCACGCGGCAGGTGACCATGCCGGCCTGGTCGTCGAGGTCGCGCAGCGCCTCGATCGTCGCCTCAGCCCGGATCGTGTCCCCGAGCCGGACCGGCCGCTTGAACGTCAGGTCCTTGACGCGGCGCAGCGCGACGATCCGCTCGAACGGCAGCTGCAGCAGGCCGACCGCGTAGGACGCGATCAGCATGCCGTGCGCGACGCGACCGCCGAACGGGCCGTCGGCGGACCACGCCTCGTCGACGTGCTGGGGGTGGAAGTCGCCGGTGAGCGTGGCGAAGGCGACGACGTCCGCCTCGGTGACGGTGCGCCCCCGTCCGGGGACGCTCGCCCCCTCCTGCAGGTCGTCGAACCACGGTGCGGTGCCGAACATCGGTCAGGCCTCCTAGAGCGGGATGTTGTGGGCGCGGGGCGTGCTGCGGGTCCGGCCGGCGAGCAGCCGCATCGCCCAGGCGACGCGGTCCCGGGTGTCGGCCGGGTCGATGCGCTCGTCGACCCAGCCGCCGGTCGCGGCGACCCGCGAGTCGAGCTGCTGCTCCTCGTAGATCGCGGCGAGGCGGGAGCGCTCGGCCACGGGGTCCTCCGCGGCGGCGAGCTCGCGCTTGTTGACGAACTGGACGGCCTGCGGGGCGCCCATCACGCCGAGCTGCGCGGCCGGCCAGGCGAACGTCATGTCGGCGCCGAGCGCCCCGGAGTTCATCGCGATGTGCGCGCCGCCGTAGCTCTTGCGCAGGACGAACGTGATCTTCGGGACGTCGGCCTCCGCGAACGCGTGGACGAGCTTCGCGCCGTGGCGGATCACGCCCGCGGACTCCTGACGGGTGCCGGGCAGGAAGCCCGGGGTGTCGACGAGCACGACGAGCGGCAGGCCGAACAGGTGGCAGGTGCGCACGAACCGCGCGGCCTTCTGGGCGGCGTCGGCGTCGATCACGCCGCCGAGATGGCGCGGCTGGTTGGCGAGCACCCCGACCGGGGAGCCCTCCACGCGCGCGAACGCGGTGACGATGTTGCGCGCCCAGCGCGGGGCGAGCTCGAGCATCGCGCCGCGGTCGACGACGTCGCCGATCACGTCGCGGACGTCGTAGACCTTGCGGTGCTCGGCCGGGACGTGCCGGCCCGGGTCGGCGTGCTCGTGGGTGTACGGGCGCTGCGGCAGCGGCCCGCCCGCGAACGACGGCAGGTAGGACAGCGCGCGGCGCGCGAGCTGCACGGCCTGCGCCTCGTCCTCGCCGACGAGGTGGCAGACCCCGTTGGTGGACTGCACGCGCGGGCCGCCGAGCGCGGCGGCGTCGACGTCCTCGGCCATGACCTCGCGCACCACCCCGGGGCCGGTGAGGAACATCGCGGCCTCGCGGGTCATGATCACGAGGTCGGTGAGCGCGGGCGCGTACGCGCCGCCGCCGGCGGATGGCCCGCAGACGACGCTGATCTGCGGCACGACCCCGGAGAGCTTGACGATCCGGTGGAAGATCTCGCCGTACCCGGCGAGCGCGGCGAGGCCCTCCTGCAGGCGGGCGCCGGCGCTGGAGACGAGGCCGACGACCGGCACCTGGGCCCGCTCGGCGATGTCCATGGCGCGACAGATCGACATCGCGTGCGCGGCGCCGAGCGAGCCGCCGAGCGCCTTGGGGTCCTCGGCGTAGACGACGACCGGGCGGCCGTCGATCTCCCCGGAGCCGACGGCGACGCCGTCCCCGTCCCCCGCGCGGTCGGTGAACGGGGAGCGGACCTCGCTGCGCAGCACGCGCAGCGAGCCCGGGTCGCAGAGCCGCTCGAGTCGCTGCACGGTGGTCAGCGGCGCGGCGGGCGCGGCCGGCGTCGGCGCGGCGGCCGCGGCGGGCGGGCGGCCCGGGAACGGCGCGCGCGGGCGGCCGATCGGGACCTCGGTCTCCGCCATCCCGGCGGTGCGCATCGGGGTGCTCATGCGGCGGCTCCCTGCAGGCAGACGACGGCGTTGTGGCCGCCGAAGCCGAACGAGTTGGACAGCGCGACCGGCGGCCGGTCGCGGACGGCGAGCGGCTTGGCCTGCCCGGGCACGTAGTCGAGCTCCATGCCGACCTCGCGCTCCTCCCAGCCGAGCGTCGGCGGCGCGACGCCGTCGCGAAGCGCCATGATCGTCGCGATCGACTCGACCGCCCCGGCGGCGCCGAGCAGGTGGCCGATCGCCGACTTCAGCGACGACACGGGGATCTCGCGGGCGCGGTCCCCGAGCGCGCGCTCGATCGCGAGCGTCTCGGCGCGGTCGTTCAGCGGGGTCGAGGTGCCGTGCGCGTTGACGTAGTCGACGTCGGCGGCGGCGAGCTTCGCGTCCAGGAGCGCGCGGGCGATCGCCTCGGCCGCCCCCTCGCCCTCCGGGTGCGGTGCGGTCAGGTGGTGCGCGTCGGACGTGGCGCCGTAGCCGGCGATCACGCCGAGGATCTCCGCACCGCGGGCGCGGGCGTCCTCCTCGCGCTCGAGGACGAGGACACCGGCCCCCTCCCCCATGACAAAGCCGTCGCGGCGCGCGTCGAACGGCCGCGAGATCCCGGAGGCGGACGTGGCGTCCAGCGCGGCGAACGCCGCGTGCGTGAGCGGCGTGAGCGCGGACTCCGCGCCCCCGCAGACGACCGCGTCGGCGTCCCCGGCCCGGACCATGCGCATCGCGGCGCCGATCGCGTGCGCGCCCGCCGCGCAGGCGGACACGACGCCGAAGGACTCGCCGCGCAGGCCGTGGTGCATCGCGACCTGCCCGGCGGGGGCGTTGGGCATCATCATCGGCACGCTCAGCGGCGGCACCTTCTCGGGGCCGCGGTCGCGGAGCATGTCGTGGCCGTGCTCGAGCGTCGTCACGCCGCCGATGCCGGTGCCGAGCACGCAGGCGACGCGTGACGCGTCGTACGGCAGCCCGGCCGCGAACCCGGCCTGCTCGAGCGCCTCGTGGGCGGCGGCGAGCGCGAGCTGCGTGCAGCGGTCGGCGCGCCGCGCCTCCTTGCGGCTGAGGACCGTCGTCGGCTCGAAGTCGGAGCAGGCGCCGATGCCGGCCTCGATCCCGCTGCGCGCGCCGACCCAGCCCTCGTGGAGCTGCGCGGCGCCGACGCCCAGCGGGGTGACCGCTCCGACCCCGGTGACGACGACGCGGCTCATGCGGCCTTCGCGACCACGCGGTCGATGAGGTCCGCGACGATCGTGATGCCCTTGACGTCGTCGCCCTTGATCTCGACGCCGAGCTCGTCGTCGAGGACCTGCGCGAGCTCCGCGAGGTCGAGCGAGTCGATGTCCAGGGCGGTGATCTCGGCGTCGCGGGTCAGCAGCTCCTCCTCGACGCCGAAGCCCTTCAGCGCCTCGAAGATGACGGCCTCGACGGCCTCGGGGGTGACGGTGGTGGATGACATGTGGGGTTCCTTTGCTCTCTGGGTGTGCGGGTCTAGGCGGACAGTCCGCCGTCGACCACGAGGGTGGTTCCGGTGATGTAGGCGGCCGCGTCGGAGACGAGGAAGGCGATTGCCGCGGCGATCTCCTCGGGGGTCCCGAGGCGGCGCGCGGGGATGCTCCGGGCGAGCTCGTCGGTCGGCAGGTCGGCGGTCATGTCCGTGGCGATGAAGCCGGGGGCGACCGCGTTGACGGTGACGCCGCGGCGCGCGACCTCGACCGCGGCGGTGCTGGTGAACGCCATCAGCCCGGCCTTCGCGGCGGCGTAGGCGGGCTGGCCGGCGTTCGCGCGCAGCCCGGCGATCGAGCTGACGTTCACGACGCGACCGTGGCGGGCGCGCAGCATCGGACCGAGCGCGCGGCGGGTCAGCCGGAACGCGGCGCTGAGGTTCGTGTCGATCGTCGTGTCCCAGCCGGCGTCGTCGAGCTGGGCGGTGAGCCCGTCGACGCGCACCCCTGCGTTGTTGACGAGGACGAGGACGCGGTCGCCGAGCCCTTCGGCGGCCCCGTCGAGCAGCCGCACGTCGGCGTCGGGGTCGGTGACGTCCGCCTGGATCGCTACGGCGCGCCCGCCGAGCTCCTCGATCGAGGCGACGACCGCGCGGGCCTCGTCGGCGCCGGAGCGGTAGGCGACGGCGACCGGATGCCCGGCGGCGGCGAGGGCGCGGGCGGTCGCGGCGCCGATGCCGCGCGAGCCGCCCGTGACGAGCGCGGGCGCGCGGACGGCGACCGCCGGGGCGGCGGGACGGTCGGGCGTGGTCTGCGTGGCGGTGCTCATGCGGGCTCCTGGAGGGCGGTGGTCGGGTCGGCGGTCGGCAGGCCCCAGCGCACGACGCTGCCGCCCCAGGTGAACCCGGCGCCGAAGGCGGCGAGCAGCACGAGCGCGCCGTCGGGCAGGCGGCCCTCGTCGGCGGCGAGCGACAGCGCGACGGGGATCGAGCCGCCGGAGAGGTTGCCGACGTGCTCGATGCAGTCGACGACCCGGTCGTCGGCGATCCCGAGGCGGCGGCCGACCGCGGCGGTGATGCGCTGGTTGGCCTGGTGCATGACGACGAGATCGATGTCCTGCAACGTCACGCCGGCGGCGGCGCAGGCCTGGAGCGCCATGTCGGACAGCCGGGTGATGGCGGTGCGGAAGGTCTCGTGGCCGTCCATGTGCAGCGGCGTGTCGACGCCCGCGTGGATGTGTGGGGCGCCCGCGCCGTCGGCGCCGAGCAGCACCGGCCCGACCCCCGCCGGGCCGCCGCCCGGGTCCGGGTCGGCGGCGCGCAGGACGGTCGCGGCGGCGCCGTCGCCGAACAGGCCGGCGGTGGCGCGGTCGTCCGGGTCGACGAGGCGGGTGCGGATCGCGTCGGCCCCGACGAGCAGCACGGTGCGCGCGCGCCCGGTCTCGATCTGGGCGGCGGCGACGGTGAGGCCGGCGAGGTACCCGGTGCACGCGGCCCCCACGTCCATCGCGAACGCACCGCTCGCCCCGAGGCGGTCGGCGAGCAGCGGCGCGAGCGCCGGGCAGCGCTGGTCGGGCGTGATCGTGCAGACGAGGACGAGGTCGACGTCGGCCGCGGCCAGGCCGGCGCGGGCCAGCGAGCCGCGCGCCGCCGCCTCGCAGAGGTCGGTGAGCAGCTCGCCCTCGGCGAGCACCCGGCGTGAGCGGATGCCGGTGCGGCTGACGAGCCAGTCGCCCTCGACGCCGAGCCGGGCCGCGATCTCGTCGGTGCCCAGCACGGTGGCGGGGAGCGCGTGGCAGGCCGCGCCGATCGTCGCGACGCGCAGCCCGGCGGGCCGGGCGGGCGCCGCCGGGGCGACCGTCGCGGTCGCGGTCTCAGGCGACATCGGCGGCCTCCCGCACGGTGTGGACGCGGACGTCGGGCGCATCGAGGATCCGGCCGACGAGCTTCGCGAGGACGTCGCCGGGGCCGGTCTCGATCCAGCGGCGCACCCCGGCCTCGTGGAGCGCGAGGACCGCCTCGCGGAACCGCACCGGGGAGGTCAGCGCCTGCGAGAGCACGGCGACCGGGTCGGTGACCGGCGCGACGGTCGTCGGCGAGAACGCCGCGGAGCCGACGGGCACGTCGGTGAAGGTCGCGGCGTGCAGCGCCGCCTCGAAGCCGTCGCGGGCGGCGGCCATCGCCGGGGAGTGGAACGCGCCGGTGACGTCGAGGCGCAGCGCGCGCAGCCCGACGCCGCGCGCCCCGCGGGCGGCGGCCTTCGTGTCGGCCTCGCTGCCGGCGAGCACGACCTGCCCGGGCGCGTTGTCGTTGGCGACGGTGAGCCCGAAGGAGTCCGCGAGCTCGGTGGCCTGCTCGATCGTGCCGCCGAGGACCGCGACCATGCCGCCCGTGCCCGCGGCGGCCATGAGCCGCCCGCGTTCGGCGGCGAGGGCGAGGGCGTCGAGCTCGTCGAGCTGCCCGGCGGCGACGAGCGCCCCGAGCTCGCCGAGCGAGTGGCCGAGCGCGACGACCGGCCCGTCGAGCGTCGGGGCCAGCTGCGAGAAGCGCGCGAGCGCGGCGCAGAGGATCGCGGGCTGCGCGAACGCGGTGCTCTCCGCGGCGCGCGGGAACGGGTCCTCCCCCACGACCTCGACGACGTGGGCGAGCAGGTCCGGCCGCAGGGCCGCGGTCTCCGCGGCCATCTCGGCGGTGTGGCTCCCCTGTCCCGGGAAGAGGATGGCGGTGCTCGGCATCCCGTCGAACCTCCCACCGTCGGCGGGCGCGGTGCGGGGCCCGCGGGTGGGGTCCCCGCCGGTCCGGGGGGTCGCCCGCGGGCCGACCCGACGAACGGCGGGGGACGGTCAGGCGACGAGCCCGAGGCGCTGCGCGCGCTGCACCGCCTCGGCCCGGTTGCGGACCTCGAGCTTGCGGTACACGGCGCTGGCGTGCTCCTTCACCGTGTGCGGCGAGAGGTGCAGCGTGGCGGCGATCTCGGCGTTCGTGGCGCCGGTCGCGATCAGCTCGAGGACGTCCCGCTCGCGCGGCGAGAGCGACGCGGCGGGCGTGTCGGGCGCCTCGGCGAAGACGGTGCGGCCGTTGCCGAGCGCCCGGACCGCGTCGGCGACCTTGTCGGCCGGCCAGTCCTTGGGGACGAACCCGCGGGCGCCCGCGGCGCGTGCCGCGGCGGCGCTGATCCGGCCCGCCCCGGAGATGAACGCGACCCGCGTGGACGGCGAGACCTCGAGGATTCGCGAGCAGATCTCGGGTCCGGACTCCTCGGCGACGAACAGGTCGACGAGCGCCACGTGCGGGCTGCCGCGGCGCGCGAGGTCCTGCGCCTCGTCGCCGGTGCGGGCGTGCAGGCAGCCGCGGACCCAGGGCTGGCGGCCGAGCATCAGCCGCAGCCCCCAGTGGACGACGTCGTGGTCGTCGACGATCAGGACGCGCAGGCGTGGCCCGTCGTAGCTGCTGCCCTCGTCGTTCACGACGGCAGCGGTGCCGTCAGCCTGACCCGCCATGTGCTCTCCTCCGCTCGACCGAACTCCACGAGACCTCCCGCACCCAGTGCCTCGAACGCGGCGAGCCGCAGGCCCAGGCCGGTCGACGGGACCGTCGGCGTCGCGTCCGGCACCCCGTCGTTGACGACCTCGAGCCGGAACGCGTCGCCGTGGGCGCCGACGCGCACGACCACGGTGCTGGCGCGCGCATGCTTGCGGACGTTGCGGACGGCCTCGCGCAGCACCGACGCGGCCAGCGCGTCCAGCGCGGCGGGCACCGGGCCGTCCTGCTCGACGGTGACCGCGGGCCCCGCCTCGCGGGCGACGAGCCGCCCGAGCTCGTCCTGGAAGCCCGGGGCGTCCGGGCGCGTCACGCGCGCGAGCGGCCGCTGGACGACGTCGCGCAGCTCCTGGAGCGCGGTCTCGACCTCGGCGGCGCAGCGCGCGCGGTCCTCGGCGTCGAGCGGGCCGTCGCCCGCGAGCGCGAGCGACACGCCGAACAGCCGCTGGATCGCGTGGTCGTGGACGTCGCGGGCGAGGTCGATCCGCTCGGCCAGGCGCCGCGTCTGCTCCTGCTGGCGGGTGGCGAGCCGGGCGGCGGCGGCGAGCGCCGCGAGCTTGCCCAGGAGGAACAGCGCCTCGCGCTCCTGCGCCTGGAGGGGGTGCGGGTCCTTGCGGTCGACGAGCACGACCCCGAACCACTTGCCGCCCGCGGACATCGGCGAGCAGGCGACGTGCTCGGCGTTGAACCGCTCGACGAGCTCGGGCGGGATGTCGCGCTCGACCTGTGGGCCGGCCTCGACGACCGCGTCGTCGCTGAGGGCGCGCAGCGCGATCGGCACGGTCCGCGCGGTCACCTGGAGGTCGGCGAACGCGGACGCCTCGATGCCGTGCGCGCCGACGCTGCGCACGCGGCGCTCCTCGTCGTCGTAGAGGAAGATGATCGCCCGGTGCATGCCGGCCATGCGGCAGGCGGCCTCGGCGAGGCGGTCGTAGAACGGCGCCCCCGGCGACACGTGCTCGACGTCGGCGAGCAGCGAGACCATCTGGTGCAGGGCGTCGACGGTCGGGGTGCTGGTCACGTCGCCCATCATCGCTGCTGCGCCGCCCCCCGCGGTGCCGGGAGGCCCCGTCCGGGCCCCCGTCGACCCCCCGAACGGCGGGGACCCCCGGCGCGCGGGCGCGCCCCGTCCGGCAGTACCGTGCGGCGCGTGACCGCGACCGACTGGACCGCGCTGCTGGCGGCCGACACCCGCCACGTCTGGCATCCCTACGGCCCGATCCCGGCGGCGGTGCCGCCGCGGCCGGTGGTGGGCGCGCGCGGCGTGCGGCTCGAGCTCGACGGCGGCCGCGAGCTGATCGACGGCATGTCCTCGTGGTGGTGCGCGATCCACGGCTACCGCCACCCGGTGCTCGACGCGGCGGTGACCGGGCAGCTCGGCCGCATGGCGCACGTGATGTTCGGCGGCCTCACGCACGAGCCGGGCATCCGGCTGGCGCAGCGGCTCGTGGAGCTGTCCCCCGCGGGCCTCGAGCACGTCTTCCTCTGCGACTCGGGCTCGGTCAGCATCGAGGTCGCGATCAAGATGGCGCTGCAGTTCCAGCGGGCCGCGGGACGGCCGGGCCGCACGCGGCTGCTGAGCCTGCGCGGCGGCTACCACGGGGACACCTTCGGGGCGATGGCGCTGTGCGACCCGGTGGGCGGCATGCACCAGCTGTTCACCGGCGTGCTGCCCGCGCACGTGTTCGCCGACCGGCCGCCGCGCGGCGTCGACGCCCCCGTCGACGAGGCGTACCTCGCGCACATCGACGCGCTCGTCGCCCGCCACGCGCACGAGCTCGCCGCCGTCGTCGTCGAGCCGGTCCTGCAGGGCGCGGGCGGCATGCACCCCTACGCCCCGGCGTACCTGCGGCGGCTGCGCGAGCTCTGCGACGAGCACGGCCTGCTGCTGCTCGCCGACGAGATCGCCACCGGCTTCGGCCGGACCGGCGCGCTGTTCGGCTGCGACCACGCCGGGATCGCCCCGGACATCCTCACGGTCGGGAAGGCGCTCACCGGCGGCTACATGACGCTCGCCGCCGCGCTGTGCACGACACGGGTGGCGGAGGGCATCAGCGGCGGCGAGGGCGGCGCGCTGATGCACGGCCCGACGTTCATGGCCAACCCGCTGGCGTGCGCGACCGCGCTCGCGAGCCTCGACCTGCTCGAGCGGCCCGCGCGCGAGGGCGGCACCGAGTGGCGACGCGCGGTCCCGGCGATCGAGACGGCGCTGCGCGACGGCCTGGCGCCGGCGCGGGAGCTGCCCGGGGTCGCGGACGTGCGGGTGCTCGGCGCGGTCGGCGTGGTGCAGCTCGACCATCCGGTCGACGTGGCGGCCGCGACCGCGGCGGCGATCGCGCAGGGCGTGTGGCTGCGGCCGTTCCGCGACCTCGTCTACACGATGCCCCCGTACGTGTGCGAGCCCTACGACGTCGACCGGATCGCGGCCGGCGTCGTCGCGGCGGCGGCGGCCGGCTAGGGCCTGGGGCTCCTAGACCTCGATCCGGCGGATCCGCAGCCAGCCGGCGAGGAGCGCGCCGCCCGACCAGGCGGCGACCATGAGGATCGCGGCGACGACGCTCACGCGGTCCTCGGGCTCGGCGTCGTCGAACGTCAGCCGGTCGATGCCGAGGCTGAGCACGAGGTGGCGGAACCAGTCGTCGATGAGCGTCAGCGCCGAGAGCAGGTTGACGCCGACGAGGCTGAGGACGAGCGCGACCGCGATCGCCGGACCGGTGGAGCCCATCAGGGCGCCGACGCCGAACGCGAGCGCCCCGTAGGCGAACGACTGCAGGAAGACCGCCCAGAACGCCGCGAGGACGTCCCCGACGGTGGTGGCGTCCGCGCCGTTGAGCGGCACGACGACCGAGCCGATGGTCATCGTCAGCGTGGCGGCGCCGGTGAGCGCGACGCAGACCGCGACGAGCGCGCCGACCTTCGCGAGATACAGGCGCCCGCGGGAGGTGCCGGTCAGCAGCTGGTAGCGCAGCGTCCCGGCGGCGCGCTCCTCGCTGCCGAGCCGGGCGCCGACGAGCGACGCGAGGATCGTGGCGATGAGCGTCGTCGCGTAGGAGAAGTCCTCGACGAACTGCCCGCCGCCGTCCCCGTCGACCGTGTCGGTGATCGTCAGCAGGACGATCAGCAGCACGAGCGCGCTGGGCAGCAGCAGTGTCGTGAACCACAGGCCGCGACGGCGGCGCAGCTTCAGCAGGTCGGCGGCGACGAGCGCGATCACGCGGGTCCTCCCCCGGACGCCTCACGGGTGATGTCGAGGTAGCGCCGCTCGAGCGACAGCGCGTCGACGCGCAGCTCGGCGAGCCCGATCCCCGCCTCGACCAGCGCGCGGCTGACCGCGATCGCGGTCTCGCGGCCGCCCTCGCAGGTCACGGCCAGGACGGGCTCCCCGTCGGGCCCGGCGCTCGGCGCGACGCGCGTCACGCCGGTCACGCGGCCGAGCAGGTCGGTCGCGCGCGCCGGGTCGTCGCAGTCGAGGATCAGGGTGCGCGTGCCGGTGGCGCCGTGCAGGAGCTCGCGGACGGTGGTCTGGGTGATGATGCGGCCCTGCTCGACGATCGCGACCTCGTCGCAGAGCTTCTGCATCTCGTCGAGCAGGTGGGAGGACAGGAAGACCGTGCGGCCCTCCTCCTCGACCATGCTGCGGATCAGGGTGCGGAACTCCGCCATGCCCTCGGCGTCGAGGCCGTTGGTGGGCTCGTCGAGCACGAGCAGCTGCGGGTCGCCGAGGAGGGCGCGGGCGACGCCGAGCCGCTGGCGCATGCCCATCGAGTAGCCCTTGACCTTCTCGTCGCCGCGGCCGTGCAGGCCGACGCGCTCCAGCAGCGACGGGATCCGCGCCGCCGCGCCGTCGCCGACGAGCGGGGCGTGCACGCGCAGGTTCTCGACCCCGGTGAGATGCGGGTGGAAGCGCGGCTCCTCGACGATCGCCCCCACGCTGGAGAGCGCGAGCGACGGGCGCTGGGCGACGTCGTGCCCGCCGATCAGCACGCGGCCGGTGTCGGGCCGCGCGAGGCCGAGCAGCAGCCGGATCATCGTCGTCTTGCCGGCCCCGTTGGGTCCGAGGAAGCCGAAGCAGACGCCGGGTCGGACCGCGAGGTCGACGGCGTCGACGGCGATCCGCGCGCCGAAGCGCTTGGTGAGTCCCTGGGCGTCGATCAAGGTCACGCGGGCGGGAGGCTACGGGAGCCCGCGGCCGGACGCGCCGCGCCCGGAGGACCCTCCAGTGCCGTGACGGCCCGGGCGCCCGCGCGCGACTCGTGGTGCATAGGCTGACGGCATGGACTTCTCGCTCTCCCCCGAGCTCACCGCGCTGCAGGAGCGCACCGCCGCGTTCGTCCGTGACGTCGTGCTGCCCCTGGAGGACCGCGACCGGGCGCCCGGGCACGGTCCCGACGACGCGCTGCGCGCCGAGCTGCAGGACGCCGCGAAGGACGCGGGGCTGTTCGTCCCCCACCTCGGGGAGGAGCTCGGCGGTCTGGGGCTCGACGTCCGCGGCCAGGCGGTCGTGTTCGAGGAGGCCGGTCAGTCGCTGCTCGGACCGCTGGCGCTGAACTGCGCCGCCCCCGACGAGGGCAACATGGCGATGCTCGAGAAGATCGCCTCGCCCGAGCAGGTCGAGCGGTTCCTGCGCCCGCTGGCCGAGGGCCGCACGCGCTCCGCGTTCGCGATGACCGAGCCGCCGCCCGGCGCGGGCTCGGACCCGTCGATGCTGCGCACGGTCGCCGAGCGCGTCGACGGCGGCTGGAGCATCAGCGGCGAGAAGTGGTTCATCACCGGCGGGGAGGGCGCGGCGTTCGCGATCGTCATGGCCCGCACCGGGGAGCGCGGCGCGACGATGTTCCTCGTGCCCGCCGACACGCCGGGCTACGAGGTGCTCGAGTCGGTCGACACGATCGACCGGATCAGCCCGGGCGGGCACGCGCACATGCGCTTCACCGACGTGCGGGTCGCGGACGACCAGGTGCTGGGCGCGCCCGACGAGGGCTTCCGCTACGCGCAGGTGCGCCTGGCCCCGGCGCGGCTGACGCACTGCATGCGCTGGCTCGGGCTGGCGCGCCGCGCCCTGGACGTGGCGATCGACCGCGCCAACGAGCGCGAGGCGTTCGGCTCGCGCCTGGCGGACCTCGGCCTCGCCCAGCGGCTGATCGCCGACAGCCTCATCGACGTCGAGACGAGCCGCGCGATCATCCAGAAGACCGCCTGGATCCTCGACACGGGCAACGGCAACCCGACGATGGCGTCGAGCATCGCGAAGGTCCACGTCAGCGAGGCGGTCGGCCGGATCGTCGACAACGCGGTGCAGCTGTGCGGCAGCGACGGGATCCTCGCGCACCCGCTCGGGCGGATGGTCGCCGAGGTCCGGCCGTTCCGGATCTACGACGGGAGCAACGAGACGCACCGCTGGTCGATCGCGCGGCGCGCGGCGAAGGCGCGCCGCAGCGCCGGCGAGCGCTGACGTCGACCCGGGACGACGCGCGCCCCGGCGGGGCCGGGGCGCGGTCGTGGGACGGGGTCGGGTGGGGCTCAGCCGGCGGCGCCGGGCAGCTTCCAGTAGGAGGTCTGCAGGCGCGAGCCGGCGAGGTTCATCTCGAGGTGCACGTGGTCGGTGTGCGGGTTGGGGCCGCCGTACGAGCGCACGAGGACCGAGGTGCCGCGGACGCTGTACTGCTTCTTGTTCCAGATCCAGTACTGGACGCCCATGGCGCGCGCCATCGCGGCGCCGTTGGCGCTCATGCGGCGGATGAAGTCCGCGACCTGCTTGCGGTGCTTGGGGCTGCCCGCGTCACGGAACCAGTCGTTGGCGCGACCGACGCCGTGGATGCTCGTCTTGCTCGGGTTCGCGGTGTTCGGACGGCAGTTGTAGCCGCCGATCGACGCCTTGCCGTAGTTCGCGCGGAGCCAGGCCTGCATGCGCTTGGCACCCGGGGTGAAGCCGCCGGTGCAGTTGCGCCCGCCGGCCCAGGCGGCGGCGTCGTCGTAGCGCGCCGCGTCGGAGGCCTTGGTGACGTCGCGCGGGAAGCCGCCGGCGCCCGGCGACGGGCTCGGGGCCGGCGTCGGGTTCGGCGCGGGCGTCGGGTTGGGCGCCGGGGTGGCGCCGGAGCCGCCGCGCGCGCAGCCCGCCTGGGCGCTGGCGCGGCAGACGCGCATCGAGGAGGTGCGGTCGTTGAACGCGAAGAGGCCGTAGTAGGCGGTGCCGCTCGTCGCGCAGAGGACGTTGGACTGGTCGCCGCCGTAGTTCAGGCCGTCGAAGAGGCGGATGCAGTACCCGTCCGCGATCGCGACCGAGGACCGGGTGTTGCTGACGTTGTAGACCTTGCCGTCGTAGTTCGTGAAGGCGCGGAAGTTCGGCCGGTCGCCCTCGACGCCGATCTTCACGATGACCGAGCCGCCACCGCAGTTGCCGTCGGCGAACAGCTGCACCTTCGCGAAGCCGGCCTTCGCGCCGGCGGGACAGTAGGGGGCCGCGGCGGCGGGCCCGGCACCGGCGCCGAGCGCGGTGACCGCGAGCGCCGCGGCGCCGGCGAGCGCACCGGCGAGACGGGGGAGCTTCATGTGGGGTTCTCTTCCTTGCACGTTGACGGTGGTGGTCCCGGGGACCTCGTTCCCCGGATGCCCGCCAGTCAACCGCGTCGCGGGTCGCACGGGGCGCCCTTCTCAGAGGACTCTCACGAAGCCCTGGTGGCAGGGAGCCGTCGGGGCGATGGTGTGGGATGTGCCGATGCGGGGACCGAGCGAGACGGCCGACGGGCGCGCGGCTGCGCCGGCGCACACCACGCACGCGGCGGCGCGGGGATGACCGACCCACGGACCGGCGCGCTCGTGGCGTCGCTGCACGAGCACGCGCAGAAGGCGCGCAGCGCGGCCGCCGGGATCGAGGATCCGTCCACCCGCCGGGCGGTCGAGGAGCTGGCGGCGGCCGTGCAGGAGCTCGCCCGACACCTCAAGCGCACGGACTGACCGACGGCAGCCCCGCCCCCGCTACCCGGCGAGCTGCCCGAGCGACGCCGCCGCCCGCCGCCCGCGTTCAGCGGTGGCGGTCACCGCGAGCTGCCCGTCGTCCATCGTCTGGCTCCAGCACGCGACGAGGTCCCCGACGGCGGCGACCCGCATGCCGGACCCGTCGTCGTTGACGCCGCCGGGCGGCAGCTCGGGCGCCCCCGGCCGGCGCTCGAACAGGGCGGCCGCCAGCAGCGAGAGGTCGCCGCGGCGATGCTGGTGGAACGTCAAGCGACCGCGCGCGCCGCCGGGGAGCTCGCCGGCGAGCACGCCGCGGGAGCGTCCCGGCACCGGAAGCGCCGGGTAGGCGCGGTGCAGCGCGTCCGGGTCCTCGCGCCGCAGGCCCCACTGCGCGGCGGCGTCGTCGAGCGTCGCGCCCCAGCGGTCGGCGTCCTGCATCGGCTCCTCGGCGGGCGCGGGCGGCAGCGGGAGGTGAAACCGCGTGTCCGGGTGCGGCGGCGGTGCGACGACGTCGGCCACCGCGTCGGCGAGCGTGAGCGCGTGTGCGACGAGCGCGTCGAGCCGCCCCGGGTCGGCGACGAAGCCGCCGACGCGCAGGGCGACGAGCGCGGTCCCCGCCTCGAACGAGACGTACGGTCCGGCGAGCGCGCCGAGCGCCCCGGCGGCGCGGGGCAGCAGCCGCTCCCACGCGGCGGGCTCGAACGCGTCCCGGCCGCGCAGGCGGTAGCCGGCGAGGCCGTGGGGGTCCAGCGGCGGCCCGTCCGCGTTGCGCAGCCGGTCGGCGGAGCGCACGGTGAACCGCGACAGCAGCGCGGCCTGCGGCACGTGCAGGACGACGGCCGTGACCGGCACCGTCGCGGTGTCCGCGGGGAACGGTCCGGGCGCGTCCCGCACACCGCTGAAGAGGTGGGCGAGCGGCAGCAGGTCGGCCAGGCGCAGGTCGCCGCGCAGCTTGACCTTCGCGAAGTCGCCGCCCATCGCGAGCCGGTGGCCGGAGTGCTCGGAGGTCGCGAACCCGATCTCGAGCAGCTCGTGCTGCACGACGCCCTGTCGGCGGTCGCCGAGGCGTCCGGCGCAGCAGTTGTGGATGTACTCGTTCCACCGCGGGACGCCGCCCAGGACGCGCAGCTGGCGTCGGTCGCCGCCGAAGTGCAGGTCGCGCTCGGCCGCATAGGCGCGCAGGTCCGCCGACGGCCGGCCGGCCCGGGCCTCGTCGACGTCCTGGGCGGCGAAGGCCGCCCAGGAGACGGGGGTGGTCCGGGTGCGTCGTCTGCCCATGTCCCCTCCAACGCGCGCGGGCGCCGGGACTTACGAGCCGCGCGGCATCAGCTCGCAGAAGAACGCGGCGAGCTCGACGCCGTCCGGTGTCGGGCCGCCCCCGATCGTGGCGGGCAGCTCGCCCTCGTAGAGCCAGCTGGTGGGGGTCGGCTGGCGGCCGGGGACGATCAGGTAGGAGCCGGGCCGTCCGGTGTCGGGCCACGGGCTCGGCACGCCGCCCTGGGTGATGCCGGCGTTCGGGACGACGGGCAACGCGTCGATCGGCTGACCGGGCCCGAACGCCGGGAGGCCGACCGGCCCCCACTTCGCCTTCTCGAGCTCCCCGAGCCGGGCGAGCAGGTCGTCGCGCAGCGCGGCGTAGCCGCGGTCGTTGGCGAGGTTGCGGATCTCGTACGGGTCCTCCCAGGTGTCGTACAGCTCGTACTCCTGGGAGGCGACGAACTCCGGGCCGGCGAACCAGCCGTCCTTCACCGCGACGTAGCGCGCGAACTTGTAGCGCCCGTCGAAGAACGCCCGGATGTGGGTGTTGGTGGGCTTCTCGTTGCCGACGCTCGTGATCGCGAACTCGTCGATCCGGTAGAGGATCTCGCTGCGCGGGCCGGGCGACTCGGGCTGCTCGAGCGCGGACACGAGCGACACGCCGCGCAGCCACGGGAACCGCGCCACCGGGTCGGCGACCCCGCCGAGCTCGAGCAGCGTGGGCAGGAGGTCGACCTGCTCCCCGAGCGCGCGCGACCGCCCGCCCGCCGGGAACCGCTTCGGGTACACGACGGTGAACGGGATGCGGTTCTGCTCGTCGTACATCGTGGTGCCCTTGTTCTGCAGGCCGTGCGCGCCGCCGAGCTCCCCGTGGTCGGCCGTGCGCACGAGCACCGTGTCGTCGAGCACCCCGAGGTCGATGACCTTCTTGATCATCGCCTGGAGCATCTCGTCGGTCCCGACGATGAGGTCGCAGTACAGGTTGAGCAGCGAGCGCACGTAGCCCTCCCGCCGCGCCCCGCCCGCGGGGGTGCCGCTGATGACCTCGACGACCTTGCGGAACCGCTCCTGGCCCGAGGGCTTGTCGTCGAGCTTCGGCTCCTCGAACCACGACGGGTCGGGCTCCATCCCGTAGTCGGGGCGTTCGAAGTCCACGGCGAAGCCGCGCGGGTAGTACTGGATGTCGTGCGGGTTGAGCAGCGACAGGATGCACAGCCAGGGCTGCTCGTCCTTCCCGTGCGCGTCGAGCCAGTCGAGCGCCTGCCGCGTCCAGATCGGGTCGTTGACGTAGCCGTCGTTGTAGGCGGAGACGTCCGAGGGCGGGGAGATGACGGAGTCGTCGAACCCGTTGCCGCGCAGCGGGTTGCCCTGCAGCGTGTCGAGCGCGGTCTCGGCGCTGGTGGGGATCTCGCCCGGGTAGGAGAGGTGCCACTTGCCGAAGAACGCGGTCCGGTAGCCGATGCTCTTGAAGAGGTCGCCGATCGTCGGGATCGACGGGTCGACGTTGAACTGCGCGCCGACGATGAACGTCCCGTAGAGGCCGGTCTGCGGGCCGTACATGCCGGTCCACAGGCAGCCGCGCGACGGGGTGCAGGCCATCGAGGAGCTGTGGAAGCGGTCGATGTTCGTGCCGTGCTCGTCCATCCAGCAGCGGGCGGGGACCGGGAGGTCGTCCGGGAGCCGGTCGCGGTGGCGCTCCTGGTCGGTCATGAGGATGAGGATGTTCGGCGGGCGCTCGTCGCGGGCCTGCGCGTCGAGCACGGGCGCGAGCGTCGCCGCGGCCCCGAGCTGCGCGGCGCGGGTGAGGAGCCTGCGGCGGTCGATGCTCATGGACGGACCCTCCCGACCTTCCCGGTGGTGGCGCTGACGACGAAGACGTGGCGGCCGGCGACCGCGAGACCGCGCGGGCCGGAGACGGTGGGCAGCCGGCGGCGGCGGCCGCGCGCGTCGATCGACAGCACCGCGGCGGCCTCGGGGAGCGCAGCGAGCCGGCGTCCGCCGGGCGCGTAGGCGACCGCGCCGACGGCGGGCGCGGCGGCGAGCGCGCGCCGGCGCCCGCCGCGGCGGGTCTCGAGCTCGGTGAGGTCCCGGGCGGGGCCGCCGTGGGCGACGAGCAGCCGTGCGCCGTCGGGGCGGATGGCGATCCGGTCGGGCAGCGCGGGGACGCCGACGCGGCGCAGCACGGCGCCGGTGGCGAGGTCGACGTGCACGACGGCGTCCTCGGCCTGCAGCGCGACCCAGGCGCGGTCGCCGTGGACGGCGAGCCCGCGCGGGACCGCGCCGAGCGGCACGACGCGGCGCTGCGCGTAGCCGGGGCCGGAGAGGACGTGGAGGGTGCCCTCCTGCTCCCCGCCGGCGACGACGATCCGGCGCGGCCGGTCGGTGATCGCGACCGCGAGCGGGGCGGGGCCGACGTCCAGGCGGGTGCGGCGGCCGTCGAGGCCGTGCAGCTCGAGGCCGGGGGCGTCCCAGAACGCGGTGGTGACGGCGAGGAGGCCGCCGCTGGGCGCCCAGGCGAGCTCCGCGGGCTGCCCGTCGAGCGTGACGCGGCGTGTGGCGCGGGCGCGGCGGTCGGTCAGCTCGAGGGTCCGGCGGGCGGCGTGCGCGACGGCGAGGCGGCGCCCGTCGGGGCTGACGGCGATCGACCGGCCGCGGTGGACGACGTCGGGACGCCGGTCGGTGGGGCGCGGGGCCGCCGTGGCGGTGGGCGCGGGCAGCGCCGCGGCGGCGGCGAGACCCGCGCCTCCCTGCAGCAGCTGACGCCGGGTCGGGGTGACGGTCAGGGGCACGGTGGGCGAGCCTAACCACGGATGTGACACGGCGTCAACGCACTGTCACATCGGCCTGCTACGGTCGGTCGGGTGCCCGCCCCGGAGGTCCGTCGGACCCGTCTGCGCGCCGCTCGCGGCGAGAACCGCGCCGCGATCGTCGCGGCCGCGGAGGCGGCGCTGCGTCGCCGGCCGTTCCGGGAGGTGACGGTCGAGGAGGTCATGCAGGACGCGGGGCTCGCGCGGACGCAGTTCTACCGCCACTTCGACGACCTCCCGGACCTCGTGCTGCGGGTCGGGCAGGATGCGTTCGGGGCGCTGCTGGACGCGCACGAGGAGCTGGTCGCCCTCTCCTCGCTGGACCGCGCCGCACTGGAGGAGGGGCTGCGGCGGGCGGTCGAGGCGTTCGCCGAGCACGGCCCGCTGGTGCGCGCGCTGGGCGAGGCGGCGATCCACGACGCCGCGGTCGAGGCGGTGCTCGACGGCGTGCACGAGCGCTACGTCGCGCTCGTCGCGGGCGTGGTCGAGCGTGCGGCCGCCCAGGGCGCGCCGATCGCGGCACCTCGCGAGACCGCGCGGCTGCTGCACCACGCAAACGTCGCGTACCTCACGACCGTGTTCGGGCGCGAGCCGCTGGTCGGCGTGGACGAGGCGCACGCCGCGGTGCTCGGGATGTGGGCGGCGACGCTCGGCCTCGACGACGCGGGCGCGACGCGTCAGGCGCCGTAGCGCAGGCCGTCGAGCGCGAGCCGCAGGATGCGCTCGCGCTGCGCCTCGGCGCTGCAGGGGATCTTCACGATCCCGACGACGAGCTGCAGCAGCTCGACGATCGTCACGTCCTCGCGGACGGCCCCGGCCTCCTGGGCGGCGCGCAGGAGCGGCTCCCCCGCGGCCCAGAGCGCCTCGCGCGATGTGGCGAACAGCGGCGCGTCGGCGTCGAGGTACTGCAGCAGCTGTCCGGCGAGGGCCTGCTTCGTCGCGATGTAGGCGGCGACGCGGTCGACGAGCCACTCCTCGAGGGCCCCCCACGGGTCGGTCGCGGTGAGCTCGGCGGCACCACGGCAGACCTGCTCGACCTCGCCGAGGTAGAGCGCCTCGAGCAGCGCCTGCCGGTTGGGGAAGTTGCGGTAGAGCGTGCCGATGCCCACCTCCGCGCGGCGGGCGATCTCTTCGAGCGCGGTTGACTCGCCGCCCTGGGCGAACGCCTCGCGGGCGGCGGCGAGGATCTTCTCGTAGTTGCGCAGCGCGTCCGCGCGCCGGGGGCGCTGCAGGAGCGCGGGCGCGGCGGTGGACGTGGGATCGATCGAGGTCATGACGGAACCGTCCTTGACAAAACGGAGGCGGCCTCCATATAGTCCGTCTCGAACCGGAGGCACCCTCCACTTCTTTCTGGAGGCGCCCTCCACTTTAGCGCTCCCCCCTCCTCGTCTCAAGGTCCGGTGCACACCATGACCCCCACGCCGCCCCCGTCACCCTCCCCTCGACCGTCCGTCGACCGCCCCTGGGCGATGCTCGCCACCGTCTGCCTCGCACAGCTGATGATCGTGCTCGACGCGACGATCGTGAACGTCGCCCTCCCCACCATCCAGGACGACCTCGGCTTCAGCTCGTCGGCGCTGACCTGGGTCGTCAACGCGTTCCTCATCAGCTTCGGCAGCCTGCTGCTGCTCGCCGGCCGGCTCGGCGACCTCGTCGGCCGGCGGACGATCTTCCTGTCCGGCGTCGTGGTCTTCACCGTCGCGTCGCTGCTGTGCGCCCTGGCCCCCAGCGGCGGCGCGCTCGTCGCCGCCCGCTTCCTGCAGGGCGTCGGCGCCGCCGCCCAGGCGTCGGTGATCCTCGCGATCATCGTCACGAACTTCCGCCCCGGTCCCGACCAGGCACGCGCGATGAGCGCCTACGTGTTCGTGTCCGTCGCCGGCGGCTCCCTCGGCCTGCTCGCCGGCGGCCTGCTGACCGAGGCGCTCAGCTGGCACTGGATCTTCCTCGTCAACGCGCCGATCGGCCTGGCGACCGTGCTGCTCGGCCGGCGGTTCGTGCCGCGTGACCGCGGCCTGGGGCTCGGCCACCACGTCGACTGGGCGGGCGCCGCCCTCGTGACGACCTCGCTGATGGTCGGCATCGCCGCGATCGTGCAGGTGAGCACGCACGGCTGGCTCTCCACCCCGGTCCTCGGCCTCGCCGCCCTCGCCGCGGTGCTGATGGCGGCGTTCGTGTCGCTGGAGCGGCGGATCGCCGAGCCGATCATGCCGCTGCGGATCCTCACCGTCCACGGCGTCGTGCAGGCCAACGCCGTGCGGTCGCTGCTGGTCGTCGGCATGTACAGCACGTTCTTCCTCGGCACCCTGTACCTCGAGCGCGTCCGCGGCCTGGGCCCGATCGAGACCGGGGCGGCGTTCCTGCCCTGGACGCTCACCGTCGCGGTCCTGTCGCGCGGCGTCACGACCCGCCTGGTCGAGCGCTTCGGGCCGTACCCGGTGCTGCTCGGGGGCATGTCGAGCGCGACCGTCGGCCTCTTCCTGTTCAGCACCGCCGGGACGCAGACCGCGTTCTTCCCGACCGTGTTCCTCGCCTGCTTCGCGATCGGCCTGGGCATCGGCAGCGCCTTCCAGCCGCTGCTCACGATCGCCATGGCCGGCGTCCCGCGCCAGGACGCGGGCCTCGGCTCGGGCGTCACGAACGTCAGCCAGCAGGTGGCGGGCGCCCTCGGCGTCGCCGTCCTCAGCACGATCGCCGACGACCACACCGCGGGCCTCGTCGAGGCCGGCGGTGCGCTGAAGCCCTCGCTCGTCGCGGGCTACCAGCTCGCCTTCACCGTCGCCGCGGCCGTCGCCGCGACCGGCGTCCTCCTCGCCGCCGTGCTGCTGCGCCCCCGTCCGGTGTCGCGCACGGAGCCCATCCCGACCCTGGAGACCGCATGACCCCCAGCACCACCCCCACCCCGGTCACGACGCGCGGCGCCCGCCGCAACGCGCTGGCCCACCGCGCCGACGAGGCCACCATCACCGCGTACCTGCGCGAGCTGTCCGGCGCCCCGTCCGGACGCCCCGCCCGCCCGGCGACGCGCCGGGTCGAGGCGCAGCGGTCGCGCTGCACCGCGGCGCGCGCGAGCATCCAGGGCTGACGCGGCGGGCGGGCACGTCGTCCGCGCCAACGCGAAGAGGCGCCGGAGATCCGTGCTGAACGGTCCTCCGGCGCCTCTTCTCCTGGTGTCCCCGACTGCTCGGGGAGGTGCTTCTCGGGTCTGTGCTGCTCGATCGGGGCGCCCGGATTCGAACCGGGGACCTCACCGACCCGAACGGTGCGCGCTACCAGGCTGCGCCACGCCCCGGGATCGGCCTGCAGTATCTCACGGACGGGCCTCGCGGTGCCGTGCGGTCCCGCCCGCGCCCGCCCTGGCGCGCGGCCGCGCACGCCGCGCATGCGACACCCGGGCGCCGGGCACGCCCTCGCCGTGCCCCCGTCGAGCGCGCCCACCCGCCGTCCCCGCGTCCGCCGCTCCGATCCGTCGGGCCCCGGCTGGCGCCTGCGTCGCCGCGGGCGGGGCTTCGAGCTGCTCGACCAGCGGGGTCGGCGCATCCGCGGGACCGAGCATCGCGACCGCGTCCGCGCGCTCGCGATCCCGCCCGCCTGGAAGGACGTGTGGGTCTGCCCCGACCCGCAGGGCCACGTGCAGGCGACCGGCACCGACGCGGCCGGCCGGCGCCAGTACCGCTACCACCCCGACCACGTCGCGCGTCGGTCGCGCGCGAAGTTCGACTGCACCGCCCGGTTCGCGCGCTCGCTGCCGGACCTGCGCGCCCGAGTCGACGCGGACATCGCCGGGGACGACCGCGACGAGGCGACCGTGCTGGCCTGCGTCGTGCGGCTGCTGGACCGCGGGTTCTTCCGGGTCGGCACCGAGACCTACGCCGCGAAGAACCGCACGTTCGGCCTCACGACGCTCGAGAAGCGCCACGTGCAGATCGCGCACGACGACGTGCTCGTCTTCGACTACACCGCCAAGCACGGGCGGCGTCGCGTGCAGAACGTCGTCGACGCGCGTGCCGCCGAGATCGTCGGAACCCTCCGGCGCCGTCGCAGCGGCGGCGATCGGCTGTTCGCGCACCGCGACGCGACCGGCTGGCACCCCGTCCGCGCGGAGGCCGTCAACGCGTACATCCGCGAGGCGACCGGGCTGGACGACGTCAGCGCCAAGGCCTTCCGGACGTGGAACGCCACCGTGCTCGCGGCGGTCGCGGTCTCGATCGCGGAGCCCGCGGCGGGCACCTCGCGGCGCGCGCAGGAGCGCGTGATGAAGCGCGCGGCGGACGAGGTCGCCCGCTACCTCGGCAACACGCCCGCGGTGTGCCGGTCCTCCTACATCGACCCGCGCGTGTTCGACCGCTGGACCGCGGGCGAGACGGTCGCCGAGGCGGTGCTGGACCTCGCCGCGCTCCCCGACCCCGGGGTGCTCGCCACCCACGGCTCGATCGAGGCGGCGGTCCTCGACCTGCTCGGCGGCTGACCGCTCAGCCGCCGCCCGCGACCGCGGAGAAGTACCGCACCGCCAGCCCGGTCACGAGCGTCTGGAAGGCCGTCTCGACGCTCGTGCCCTCCGTCGTCGCCCAGGCGCGCAGCCCCTGCTGCTCGATGTCGACGCTCTGCGCCAGCACGTCCTCGACGAGCTCGGGGTGCCGGTCGCAGAAGTACGCGCCGATCGAGTACAGGCTGGAGTCGGTCAGCGAGGCGGCGAAGTCGTCGTCCGCGAGCGTCGGATCGGGCACGCCGTCAGTGTGCCAGGCCCGCCCCACGTCACCGCGCGGCACGGGCCCGGGGACGCTCAGGGCGCGAGCGCCCCGGTGACGGCGGACGTCGCGTCGCCCAGCGCGTCCGCGACCCCGGTGCGCGGGTCGGGCGTCGCCCCCTGCGGCGTCGGGACGACGGTCTGCGGCGCGGGCACCGACGGCAGCGCCGAGACGACGTCCTCGACGGCCTGCGTGAGGTCCTCCTGGCGGCTCGACGGCGGGCGGCCGTCGCCGGTGGCCGTCGCGGTCGGGTCACCGGTCTGCAGCGGCAGCTTCAGCGCGTCGGCGGGTGCGACGGCCGGGGCCGACGGCGCGTCGCCGGTGCTGCCGCCGCCGAGCAGCGGGGCGACCGGGGAGGTCTCGCGCACGGCGTCGGCGGTGGTGCCGGCCACGCCGGCGGCCGACGGGCCCGACGGGCTCGCCGGGGCGGGCGTCGCGGTCGCGGCCGCCGACGACGCGGGCCGGACGGCGCCCGTGGCGGTCCCCGCGGGACGCTCCGCGGTCGCCGCCGCCGGGACGGCCGAGCGCTCGGGCGCGGCGCCGAGGCCCTCCGTGACGGCGTTGCCGGGCAGCCCGGCGCGGAGGTCGATGCGGTCGTCGCCCCCGACCTGACCGGCGCCGAGCCCGGCGACGGCGATCGTCGCGGCAGCCACGGCGGCCTTCGCCCAGCCGGCGACCGCCGGGTCGACGGCAGCGGACATCTGCGCGCTCCACTGGGCGACGGCGGGTGCGTGGTGCCCGGCGGCGAGCCCGGAGCCGAGGCCCCCCTCGTCGCCCTCCAGGCGCCGGCGCAGGAACGCGGGCAGCGGCAGCAGCGCCGCGAGGCGGCTGCGCACGGGTCGCGGCCGCAGCACGGCGAGGTCGAGGCCGGCGAGGTGCGCCTCGCGACGGCAGGACTGGCAGTGCGCGACGTGCTTGCCGAGCTTGCGCTGGTCGCGGGCCCCGAGCGCGGTCCCCGCGGCCTGGGCGATGATCAGCTGCACGCGCGAGCAGCGCTCGCCGGAGCTCAGCTCCTCGTACTCCTCCGAGAGCCGCCGGCGGGCGCGGAACAGCGTCGATTCCACGGAGGCGCGGCTCATGCCCAGGCGCTCGCCGATCTCGCGGTAGCTCAGCCCCTCGAGCTCGCGCATGACGAGGATCTGGTGGTGCGTCTCGCTGAGCCCGCCGAACGCGCCGCGCAGGTGGTCGATCGACATCTTCTGGTCGACCGCCACGTCGGGGGCGGGCCCGGTCGTCACGAGCTTGCCGTAGTCGACGGCCCCGAGGCCCTCGTCGGCGTCGTAGGAGACCTCCTCGGTGCGCCGCGACCGCCGGAACTGGTCGATGCAGGCGTTCTTCGCGATCTCGTACACCCAGGGCTTGAACGCGATCGGCCGGTCGGTCTCCCGCATGCGGCGCAGCGCCGACATGAACACGTCCTGCGCGATGTCCTCCGCGCGGCCGTAGTCGCCGACCATCCCGAAGATGTAGGCGGCGATCCGCCGGTGGTAGCGCTCGTAGAGCAGCTCGAACGCCTGGTCGTCCCCGCGCCGGACCGCGGCGACGAGGTCGGGGTCCGTCGTGTCGGTGTTCGCCCGGCAGACGGGGACGAACGTGGGAGCGGTGGCAGCGATGGTCGTTCTCCTGGACCCGGGTGGCGGCAGCGGCGGCGTCCGTGCGCCGCACCGGGCGCGAACTCTAGCGTTCAGTGGAGGCCCCGGGCAAGGCGTGGCGTGCAGGTTCGGCCCGCTGGACAATCGCGCCTCGACCGTGTGTCGTACCGGGCCATGGCGCTTCTGGACGACCTGCTCGCCGATCTCGACACGCTGCTGGACGCGCCGGGGTTCCCGGACTACGCGCCCAACGGCCTGCAGGTCCCCGGCCGGGGGACGGTCGCGACGGTCGTCACCGGCGTGTCCGCCGGTCTCGAGCTGCTCGAGCGGGCGGTCGCCCTCGACGCCGACCTCGTGCTCGTGCACCACGGCCTGTTCTGGCACGGCGCGCCGCTGGCGCTCGACCGGCCCGCCGCGCGTCGCCTGCGGCTCCTGCTCGAGCGCGAGATCTCGCTCGCGGCCTACCACCTGCCGCTCGACGCGCACCTCGAGCTCGGCAACAACGCCCTGCTCGCGCGCGGGATCGGCTGCGAGCGCTGGGAGGCGTTCGGCGTCCACAAGGGCCGCACGATCGGCGTGGCCGGCACGTTCCCCGGGGACGGGATCACCCGCGAGGAGCTCGTCTCCCGCGTGCGCGGCGTCTGCCACGACCGCGAGCCGCTGGTGTTCGACGCGGGCCCGGAGCGCGTGCGCCGCGTCGGCATCGTCTCGGGGGCGGGGAGCGACCACCTGCACGAGGCGGTCGCGGCGGGCCTCGACGCGTTCGTCACCGGCGAGCCCGCCGAGCGGGCGATGCTCGCCGCGCGCGAGAACGCGATCACGTTCGTCGCCGCCGGCCACTACGCGACCGAGACCCACGGGGTCCGCGCGCTCGGCGACCACCTCGCCGCCCGGCACGGCGTCACGCACCACTTCGTGGACATCTGGAACCCGATCTGACCGGGCGCCGCGACGGCCGTCGTGGTTGAGCAAACCTTTAGTTGATGGTGTCCGTGACCGGGTGTACGGTCGAACGGTCATGTCGTGATCGTCACGAACCACCAGGAGGTCCCACCCGAATGGCCATTCACCTGACGCCCACCGAGCTCGCCCGAGAGACCGGTCTCAGCCGGCGGGACGTGATCGAGAAGTGCGTCGAGCTGGGGGTCCCGATCTTCCAGGGCCGCATCGACAAGACCCTCTTCATGGCGAGCCTGCACCAGCAGTCCGCCGAACGGCCGACACCGGCATCCGCCTGAGCCTCCGCGCCGCACCGCACCCTCCCCGCGACCCCGCGGACTGCGGATAGCATCGATCCACCGCCCGCCCCGCGGGCGGCTGGGTCCCCGAGGAGAGGAGCAACGATGGAGGCGTCCACCCCCGTCGAGAACACCGGGTCCGCGACGATCGCGGACCTCATCGGCCTCGCCGCCGAGCAGTTCGCCGACCGCCCGCTCGTCCGCTACAAGACCGGCGGCGAGTGGCGCGACGTCACGTTCGCCGAGGTCGGCGCGATCACCAGCGAGATCGGGCGCGGACTCATCGACCTGGGCATCGCCCCCGGCGACCGCGTGGCGATCCTCGCCACGACCCGCCCCGACTGGACCTACGCCGACCTCGCCATCTCGAGCGCCGGCGCGGTCGTCGTCCCGATCTACCCGACCAACTCGCCGCAGGAGTGCGAGTGGGTCGTCGGCAACTCCGAGGCCGTCGCCGTCGTCTGCGAGGACGCGGACCAGGTCGCGAAGATCACCGCCGTCCGCGACCGGCTGCCCGCGCTGCGGCACGTCATCGTCGTCGACCCCGCCGGGGACGTCGGCGACGCGATCCCGGTCGCCGACCTGCGCGAGCGCGGCCGCGCGCGCGGCGAGGCGGAGCTGCGCGAGCGCGCCGCCGCCGTACGCCCCGAGGACCCGTTCACGTTCATCTACACGTCGGGCACCACCGGGCCGCCGAAGGGCTGCGTGCTCAGCCACGGCAACTACCGCGCGATCCTCGACATGTGCGAGCAGGTCGACGTGCTGCACGAGGGCGACGTCACGTACCTGTTCCTGCCGCTGGCGCACTCGTTCGCGCTGCTGATCCAGCTGCTGAGCATCGACCTCGGCTCGACGATCGCGTACTTCGGCGGCGACCCCAAGGCGATCGTCGGGGAGCTCCAGGAGGTCCAGCCCAGCTACCTGCCGTCGGTCCCCCGGATCTTCGAGAAGATCTACACGCTCGTCACCTCGCAGGGCGACCCGGCGCTGATCCAGGCCGCCACGAAGCTCGGCGTCAAGGTCCGGGAGCTCGAGGCGGCCGGCGTGCCGATCCCCGACGAGCTGCGCGGCCCGTTCGAGCAGGCGGAGGAGCGCCTGTTCCGCAACGTGCGCGCCGCGTTCGGTGGCAACGTCCGCCAGGCGGTCACCGGCGCCGCCCCGATCGCGAAGGACATCCTCGAGTTCTTCTTCGCCTGCGGCGTCCCGGTCATGGAGGGCTACGGCATGACCGAGACGGCCACCGCGTCGACGATCTCCACGATCGAGCACCACCGGTTCGGCACGGTCGGCCGGGCGCTGCCGGGCGTCGAGCTGCGGATCGCCGACGACGGCGAGGTGCTCGTGCGCGGCGCGAACATCTTCCAGGGCTACTACAAGAACGACGACGCGTCGTTCGGGACGATCGTCGACGGCTGGCTGCACACCGGCGACCTCGGCCGGCTCGACGACGACGGCTACCTCACGATCGTCGGCCGCAAGAAGGACATCATCATCACCGCGGGCGGCAAGAACCTCACGCCCGCGAACCTCGAGAACGACATGAAGCAGAGCCGCTGGGTCTCGCAGGCGATGATGCACGGCGACCGTCGCGCGTACCCGTCGATGCTCATCACGCTCGACGAGGAGGAGATCGTCCCCTGGGCCACCGCGGCCGGGATCGAGGACACGAGCATCGCCGCGCTCGCCGCCCACCCCGAGGTCCACGCGCTGATCCAGGCGGAGCTCGACAAGGCCAACGCGAAGTACGCGCAGGTCGAGCAGGTCAAGCGCTTCTTCATCCTCGAGCACGACCTCTCGCAGGAGACCGGCGAGCTGACCCCGACGCTCAAGGTCAAGCGCAACGTCGTCAACGAGAAGTACGCCGACCGGTTCGACGCCCTGTATGCCGGCTGACGCGCGCGCACGCCGCGCTACCCTGCGCGTGTGAGGACGGATCCCACCGACAACGGCGGGCTGTTCATCGGGCGACGCCCGGGAACCGCCCCGGTGAAGTACCGCGCGCTGCCCCAGCGGGGCAGCGCGTCCCGGCAGCGGATCGACCGGCTGCTCGCCGCCGCGATCCTCGGGCTGATGGCGCTGATCTCGGCGCTCTACTGGGGACCGATCCCCGCCGGGTCGCTGTGGGTCGCCTCGCAGGTGCAGTTCCGCACCGACAACCTCGGCGTCGGGCTGCTCGTCGGCTTCGCGGTCCTGCTGGCCGTCCTGTTCGGCGGCCTGATGGTGCTCAAGCGGCTCGACCAGCTGTGGATCCTCGTGCGGCGCGCGGCGGGCATCGACCAGCGCGACGGGGTGATCGGCCGCGTCTTCGGGATCACCGCCGCGATCGGCGCGACGCTGTTCATCGGCTGGCTGCTGCTCATCGCCGGGCCCGGGGCCTCGCTGGCCCCGACCGGCTGACCGGGGCGCCGACGGTGGGCATCCGCGACTACTACCGGCAGTTCGAGGCGGTCCCCGCCGAGGAGGTCAACCGCGGCCTGCGCGAGGAGGCGCAGGAGCGCCGGCGCAGCGCGCTCTCGCGCGTCGAGCCGCTGGACCTCTCGGTCACCACCTGGCCGGAGTACCCGCCCTCCCGCGTGGTCGACGCGATCACCTACGCGGCGCGCCGCGGCCTGCACCGCTACCAGGAGCGCCAGGGCGGCGAGCTGCGCGGGGAGCTCGCCCACGCGCTGGGGCTGGAGCCCGAACGCGTCGTCGTCGGGGACGGGTCCGCGCAGCTGATGACCGCCGCCGCGCACGCGCTGCTGGCCCCCGGGGACGAGCTCGTCACGCCGTGGCCCGGCTACCCGCTGCACCCGATCGTCGCCCGGGCGGCGCAGGGCGTCGCGGTCCCGGTCCCGGGGTTCTCGGTCGACGCGCTGCTGCGCGCGGTCAACGAGCGCACCCGGATCGTCGCGCTGGCCAACCCCAACGACCCGACCGGGGAGCTGCTGCGCCGCGGCGAGCTCGCGCGGCTCCTGACCGCGCTGCCCGAGCGGGTCGTCGTCGTGCTCGACGAGGCGCTGCGCGACTACGTCACCGCCGAGGAGCGCGACGCCGCGCTGCACCTCACCGCCGAGCACCCCCGGCTGCTGGTGTTCCGCACGTTCTCCAAGGCGTGGGGCCTGGCGGGCCTGCGCTGCGGCTACGCGGTCGGCGGCCCGGACGCCGCCGCGCTGCTGGAGCAGCTCGAGCCGTCGCTCGGGCTCGGCGACCTCGCCGTCGCCGGGGTGCTCGAGGCCGTCCGCCACCACGCGGGCCTGCCCGCCCAGCGCGCCGCCGTCATCACCGCGCAGCGCGCCCGGCTGCTCGAGGCGGTCGCCGGGCTGCCGCTGACGGTCACCCCGTCGCAGGCCAACGTGCTGTGGATCGGCGCGCGCGGGCACGGCGGCGGCGACCTCGCCGAGCACCTGCAGCGCGCGGGCATCGCGGTCCGCAGCGGCGGCCCGCTCGGGGACCCCGCACGGATCCGGCTGACCGTGCCGCACCGCCCGCAGGACGTCGAGCGCGTCGCGCGCGCCCTCGAGACCGCGGTCGCCTGAGCGCACCACAACCCGGAGCCCGGTCCGGCGCGCGCCGACGGGTCCGGCCGCTACCGTGGTGCGCGCATGTCGTCCCACCGTCGCTCCCGCGCCGGCGCGGCCGTCCTGGGCCTCGTGCTCGCGGCCCTCTCCGCCGCCCCCGCGCACGCCCTCGACGAGTCCCGGCTCAAGGCGCAGCTCTCGACGCTGCACCAGCGCCTGGGCTCCCAGGCCGCCGCGCTCGTCGTCGACGCCCGCACCGGGAAGGTCCTCTTCCAGCGCCGCGCGACCACGTCGCTCAGCCCGGCCTCCAACGAGAAGCTGTTCACGACCGCCGCCGCGCTGCTGAAGTTCGGGCCGCGCGCGACGCTCGAGACGCGCGTGCTCGCCCCGCCCGGCGGGGAGGTCGAGGACGGGTCGATCGACGACCTGCACCTCGTCGGCGCCGGCGACCCGGCGCTCAACGACGTCGCGCTGAAGGCGCTCGTCGCCGAGCTGAAGACGGCGGGCGTGCGGCGCGTCCGCGGCGGCGTCCTCGCCGACGAGTCCCTGTTCGACCGGCGCCGCGGCAGCTACGACTCCGGCTTCCGCCCCGACGACGACCTCGGCGGCTGGCTCGGCGCACTGACCTGGTCGCACGGGCGGCCGGACCCGGCGGGCGGGCCCGCGCTGGAGGCCGCCGAGCGGCTCCACGCGTTCCTGCGCGCGGCGAAGATCACGCTCGGGCATGCCGCGCGTGCAGACCCTCCCCCGGGCCGACGTCGACCTCGCCGCGCCGCTGGCCACGGTCGACTCCCCGCCGATGGCGCAGCTGGCCGCCACGACGAACCAGCCGTCGGACAACTTCTACGCCGAGATGCTCGTGAAGGGCCTCGGGGCCCGCTTCGGGACCGCGGGCACGACCGCCGCGGGCATCGCGGTGATGCGCACGACGCTGCGCGGGATCGGGGTGCGGCCGACCGCGATGGTCGACGGCTCGGGCCTCTCGCGCGCCGACAAGGCCTCCCCGCGCCAACTCGTGACGCTGCTGCAGGCGATGGACCGCCAGCCGGCCGACGTGCGGACCGCGTGGCGGACCTCGCTGCCGGTGATCGGCCGCAGCGGCACCCTCGCCGGGCGCATGCGCGGGACGGCGGCCGAGGGCCGTTGCAGCGCGAAGACGGGCACGCTGCGGGGCGTCAGCGCGCTGAGCGGCTTCTGCACGACCACCGGGGGCCGCAGCGTGTACTTCTCGCTGCTGGAGAACGCGGTCGACGCGCTGGCCGCCAAGCGCATCGAGGACCGCATGGTCCCGAAGATCGCCTCGCTGGACGGCTGAGCCGCCCGCTCAGCGCCCGGCCAGCACCGCGATCGGGTCGCCGGCGTCGTCGAAGCGGGCCGCCACGCGCAGGTCCGCCCAGGGGAACGCCTGCGCGTAGTCGTCGGCCGAGCGCGGCACCCAGTGCTCGACGCGCGGCAGGTCGGACACCGACTCGGCGAGCAGGAGCAGCCCGCCCGGGCGCAACACCCGGCGGATCTCACCGGCGGTGGCGTCGAGCTCGTCGTCGTGGAGCAGCCCGCCCAGCACGGTGAGGGTGAACACGACGTCGACCTCGTCGTCGGCCAGCGGCAGGGGCTCGCCGACCTCCAGCGTGCGGAACTCCGTGGCCGCCGACGCGGGGGCGAGCGCCAGCAGCTCGGGCACCGGGTCGACGCCGATCGCGCGGCCGCCGACCGCGGCGGCGAGGTCGGCCGTCAGCCGGCCGGTGCCGCAGCCGAGGTCCAGGACGGTCCGCTCGGTGCCGTCGAGCTCGGCGGCGAGCGCCGGGAGCACGTGGGCGCGGTGCCGGGCGGTCACGTCGTCGAGCGCCGCGCCGTCCGGGTGGTCGGTCGAGATGACGGCGCGCTCCCCGAGCGCGCGGGCACGGGCCCGCCAGTAGTCGGCGCCGGGCGCCGCGGTCCGCTCGGGGCTCACCGGGAGACGATCGGGTTCAGCGGCGTGTCGATGACCGCGCCGGGCCGGGCGCCGGGCATGAAGCGCTGCCAGTCGCCCGAGACCATGGTCGGCTCGTCCACCAGCCGGGCGCCGTCGGCGAAGTACGTCGAGGCGTGGACCATCCGCGGCTGCGTCGTCGCGTTGGGCCGGGCGTAGTGGAAGCACCACGAGTGGTGGAAGGAGATCTCGCCCAGCGCGAACGGCGAGTCGTCGACCTGCACGTCCGCCGCGCGGAACGCCTCGGCGACGCCGCGGTCGTAGGAGTCGTCGGTGGAGGAGAAGTCGACGGCCTCGGCGGTCTTCCAGACGTCCTTGCCGGCGGCGAACGCCAGCGGGCCCATCGGGGCGGGGATCGCCTGGAGCGGCACCCAGCTGGTCACCACGTCGCGGCTGGCGATCGGGAAGTGGTGGGCGTCGAAGTGCCAGGGGGTGCGGCCGCAGCCGGGCTCCTTGGAGAGCACGTTGTCGTGGTAGAGCCGCACCTCCGCGACCTGCAGGAGGTCGGCGGCGATGCGACCGATCCGCGGCGACAGCGCGAACAGCTCGAGGACCTCCGAGCCGCTGCGCCACATCAGGTCCATGCTGAGGAAGCCGGACCGGCCGGGACCGTCCCCGGCGGCGGCCAGTCGCAGCACCTCGGCGCGGCCGGCGGCGAGGGCGCCGGGCGAGAGCACGTCGCGGAGCTTGACGTAGCCGTCGCGCTCGAACCGCTCCACGGCCTCGGACCCGAGCTCGTACGGGGTGGCGAGCTCCTCCCGGAGCTCGTCGAGCGTCGGCAGGGCGACGGCGTCCGGCGGGTCGACCGCGACGAGCTCGGTCGGCGCCCCGTCGCGCGCGTCGGCGAGCGAGAGGTACCAGTCCCACCAGTCCTCGTTGGTCTGCTCCCAGGGCCGGTCGACCCCGGACTCGCGGGCGTGCTCGGCGCTCAGGATGCGGCTGTCCACGGTGACGGGACTCCTTCGGGGAGGACGGTGGCGCACAGGACGTCCTGTGCGAAGCGGTAGACGCCGGCCTGCTCGTCGCGGCAGCCGGCGAGGTAGGTGCCCAGCTGCGGGGCGACGAGCATCTCGTCGAGGCCGAGCGTGTCGTCGAAGAGGCAGCGCTGCAGGTATCCCTCGAGCAGCCCGAGGTCGTCGAGCGGGACGCGGTGCTCGTAGTGGAGGTGGTGACGGTGGACCCGCAGGTCGCGCGCGGCGCCTGCGCGCTCGAGCGCGTCGGCCACCTGCTCACCGCCGAGGTAGGGCGTGCCGCTGCCGCGGACGCCGCGCAGAAACGCCTCGTAGACGCGCAGGTAGTGCCCACCGCCGGCGCCCTGGGCGAGGAACCCGAGGCCGCCCGGCGCGATCGCCGCGACGAACCGATCGGCCGCCTGCTGCAGCCGGTCGGGACGCAGCGCGTACAGGGCGTGCGTGGCCCAGACGACGTCCCACGGGCCCGCGGACGGGTCGAGGTCCTCGAGGGTCGTCTCGTACGCGGCCCCGCGGACGAACGGCGGGGCCAGCACGCCGGCCGCCTCGGCGATGGAGAACGCGCTCGGGTCCAGCAGGGCGTAGTCGATGCCCGCCTCGAGGTGGTCGCGCAGCCGCGGTCCGGCCAGCAGCGCGGCGGGGAACTTCCCGGAGCCGCAGGCGACGTCCAGCAGCCGCAGCGGCGTGCCGGCGCCGAGCGACCGACGGTCGCGGACGGCGGTGAGCGTCGCGTCCCAGGGCAGGGCGCGGGCCAGCAGCTCGTAGTCGAGCGAGGCGAAGGCGTAGAACGCCTCCATCTCGCTGCGACCGGCCTCGCTCCAGTGGGCGAGGCTGCGGGCGGCGGTGTCGTCGTCGTCGGACCGGTCGGCAGGCAGGGAGGACAGGTCCATCGCCTACCCCACGGGCCCGTGGCGAACCCCAACCGGGCGCGCGCGAGCGATCGGCGCAACCCTGGGCGCGTGCGCGGGTTGCCGCAGATGTGACCTCCCGCCGTCCGCTCCTGCGCACCCTCGCCGCCGTCGTCCTGCTGCTGACGGGCCTCGCCGCCACCGTCGCCCTCGCGGCCGGCCCACCGGCGGCCACGACCGGCGCGGCCACCGCGGTCGGCCAGACCTCCGCGCAGGTCGCGGGCACGGTCAACCCCGCGGGGGTCGCGACGACCTACGCGTTCGAGTACGGCACCACGACCGGCTACGGCACCAGCACGAGCGCGCGCGACGCCGGCAACGGCACGGTGGACCTCGCGGTCGAGGCCGACCTGACGGGCCTGACGGCGGGGACGACCTACCACTACCGGCTGCGCGCGACCAACGCCGACGGCACGACGGTCGGCGAGGACCGGACCTTCACGACCGACGCCGCGACCCCGCCGCGGCCGGTGGCCAGCACCTCCGGGGCGTCGTCGGTCACCGCCTCCTCCGCGCGGGTCTCCGCGTCGGTGAACCCGGGCGGCGCCCGCACCTCGGTGGTGTTCGAGTACGGCACCAGCACTGCGTACGGCTCGCGGACCGCGGCGATCGACGCGGGGACCGACTCGGCGGCGCGGACGATCTCCGCCACGCTGTCCGGGCTCGCCCCGCGGCGCACCTACAACTACCGGGTCCGCGCGACGAACGCGGGCGGCGAGACGGTCGGCGCCAACCGCACCTTCACGACGCCCGCTCCTCCGCAGGCGGGCCTGTCGACCGGCAGCGTCACCGACCTGACCCCCACGAGCGCCGTGCTCAACGGGCGCGTGGACCCCAACGGCCGCCGCACGACCGCGTACGTGGAATGGGGCACGAGCACCCGCTTCGGGCGCCGCACCCCGTCGGTGGACCTCGGCAGCGGGGACGGCGCCGTCCCGGTCGCGATCGCCGTGCCGGGCCTCACGCCGGCGGTCCGGCACTACGTGCGGTTCGTGGTGACCAGCGACGGCGGCACGCGGCGCGGGGCCACGAAGTCGTTCACCACCCCCGTGGTCCCGGCGGTCGCGAGCCTGCAGCTGTCGCCCGACCCGGTGACGTGGGGCTCGAGCGCCCGGGTGATCGGCACGGTCAGCGGCACCGGGACGGCCGGCGCGCGCGTCACGCTCGTCGGCACCGCGTACCCGTTCCGCGACCCGTTCGCCCGCGTCGGGGAGCTCACCGCGTCCGCCACCGGCGCCTTCACCTTCACCGTGAACCCGCAGCGCACGACCCGCTACCGGGTCCGCACCACGATCGCGGGACGGGCGGTCGAGAGCCGCACGGTGCGCCTGAGCGTCCGCCCGCGGGTCGGCATCCGCGTCCAGCGGCGGCGCGGCGGTCGCGTGCGGTTCTCGGGCAACGTCGCGCCGCGCGGCAACGCCACCGTGTCGCTGCAGAAGATCACCCGGTCGGGCCGGGCGGTCACGGTCCGGCGGACGCGGACCGTGCCGGCGGGGCCCCGCTCCCGCTACGCCGTGACGATCCGCGCGCCGCGCACGACGAGCCGCTACCGGATCCGGGTGGTGCCGACGACGCGCACGCTCGTGCGGGGCGAGTCGCGGGTGCTGCGCGTCGCCGGACGCTAGCCCGGCGGGTCGTCGGCCCCGCCGCGCCCGGGCAGCGGCGCGTCCCCGGCGAGGACCGCCAGCAGCGTCGGCTCGTCGATCACCGGGATCCCGAGCCGCTGCGCCTTCTCGAGCTTGGCGGCGCCCGCCCCGTCCCCGGCCGCGAGGGCGTCGGTGCGCCCCGACACCGACGAGGTGACGCGCCCGCCGGCGGCGAGGATCCGCTCGGCCGCCTCCTCGCGGGTGAGCGTCGGCAGCGTGCCGGTGAGCACGACCGTGCGGCCGTCGAGGGTCCCCTCCCCCGGCGCGGCGCCCGCCTGCTCGAACACCAGGCCGAGCGCCCGCAGGTCGGCGACGAGCGCGCGCATCTGCGGGTCGGCGAGCTGCTCGTGGATGAGCGCGGCGACGACCGGGCCGATCCCCGGGGTCTGCGCGATCGCGTCCGGGTCGGCGTGAAGCAACGCGTCGATCGTGCGGAACCGCTGCGCGAGGTTGCGTCCGGTGACCGCCCCGACGCCCTCGATCCCGATGGCGTAGAGGACGCGGGAGAACGGGCGCTCGCGGGATGCGGCGATCGCGTCGACGAGCCGCTGGGCGCTGACCGGGCCGACGCCGTCGAGGGCCGTCAGCGCGGCGACGTCGAGGCGGTAGAAGTCGGCGGCGGACGCGACGAGCCCGGCCTCCTGGAGCTGGGCGACCTGCCGCTCCCCCAGCCCGTCGACGTCCATGGCGCCCTGCGAGGCGAAGTGCTTGAGCAGCTGCCACTGCCGGGCCGGGCAGGCGCGGTTGGGGCAGCGCGAGAACGCGCCCGGCTTGACGATCGCGGTGCCGCACGACGGGCAGGCGTCGGGCGGTCGGGGAGGCGCCGCCCGGTCGGGCCGTTCCACGACGTGCGGGGCGGGCGAGACGACCTGCGGGATCACGTCGCCGGCCCGCAGCACGATGACGTCGTCGCCGGGCCGCACGTCCTTGCGCGCGAGGTCCTCCTCGTTGTGGAGCGTGGCGAGCTTCACGGTCACGCCGCTCACCGCCACCGGCTCCAGCACCGCGAACGGATGGAGGTCCCCGTACTTGCCGACGTTCCAGATCACCCGCTGCAGCCGCGTGACCGCCGTGCTCGGCGGGAACTTCCAGGCGACCGCCCAGCGCGGGTCGCGGCCGACGGCGCCGAGGCGCCGCCGCTGCTCGTGGTCGTCGAGCTTGACGACGACCCCGTCGATCTCGAAGTCGAGCGCGCCGCGGCGCTCCTGCCACCAGGCGCAGCGGGCGATCACCGCGTCCTCGTCGTCGAGCGCGACGACGTCGCCGTTCACCGGGAAGCCGTGGGAGCGCAGCCAGTCGAGGTCCTGCTCGTGCCCGCCGTGCGGGAGGCCGTCGCGCGCGCCGATCCCGTAGGCCCACAGCGACAGCGGCCGCTCGGCGGCGAGCGCCGGGTCGAGCTGGCGGATCGTGCCCGCCGCGCTGTTGCGGGGGTTCATGAACGTCGAGCGGCCGGCGGCGGCACGGCGCTCGTTGAGCGCGGTGAAGTCCGAGACGCGCATGTAGATCTCGCCGCGGACCTCGACGAGCGGCGGGGCGTCCGGTCCGAGCGTCATGGGCACCTCGGCGATCGCGCGGACGTTGTGGGTCACGTCCTCCCCGATCTCCCCGTTGCCGCGCGTGGCCGCGCGCTCGAGCGTCCCGTCGCGGTAGAGCAGCGAGATCGCGAGGCCGTCGACCTTCGGCTCGCAGACGTAGCGGAACGGGACGTCGGCGAGCCCCTCGCGCGCGAGGTGGTTGCGCATCCGCCCGACCCAGTCGCGCAGCTCCTGCGCGTCGCGGACGTTGGCGAGCGAGAGCATCGGCTGCAGGTGCTCGACCTTCCCGAGCCGCGCGACCGGCGCACCGCCGACGCGACGGGCGGGCGAGTCGTCGGCCGCCAGCTCGGGATGGGCGGCCTCGAGCGCCCGGAGCTCCTCGACGAGCGCGTCGTAGGCGTCGTCGCCGATCTCGGGGTCGTCGTCCTCGTGGTAGCGCCGCGCGTGGTGGTCGACCTGTGCGCGCAGCTCCGCCACGCGCGCGCGGGTCGTCGCGTCCGCGGTCACGCCCTCAGACGTCGCGGCTGGCCGGGGCCAGCAGCCGCGACAGGTCGTGCATCGACAGCGGCCCGATGCCGTCGTGCTGCGTGAGGTCGAGGTGCAGCGGCGTCACCGTGATGCGCCCCGCGGCGACCGCCGACAGGTCGGTGCCGGGCTCGTCGTGGTAGGTCGGGTCCGTCCCGTAGATCCAGTAGCGGCGGCGGCCGTGGTCGTCGAGGTCGTGCTCGCGCAGCTCGTCACGGTAGATCCGCTTCCCCAGCCGCGCGACCTCCACACCCGAGGGCTCCCCCGCGGGCACGTTGACGTTCAGCAGCGTCGCGGGCGGCAGCGGGATCTCCTCGAGCTCCTCGACGACGCGCGCGACGAACCGCGCGGCGACGGTGAAGTCGAACGCGTCCCCGAGGCGGAAGTCCATCTCGCGCGCGTCGCTCTGCTGCGACACGGCGATCGCCGGGAGGCCCAGCACGACGCCCTCCATCGCAGCGGCGACGGTGCCCGAGTAGGTGATGTCGTCCCCGAGGTTGGAGCCGTGGTTGATGCCGGCGACGACGAGGTCGGCCGTGAAGCCCTCGACGAGCCCGAGCGACGCGAGCCGCACGCAGTCGACCGGCGTGCCGTCGGTCGCGAAGCCGTGGTCGCCGTCGTCGAAGTCGATCCGCTCGACCACGAGCGGCCGCCGGGTGGTGATCCCGCGGCCGATCGCGCTGCGGTTCCCGTCGGGGGCGATCGTGACCACCTGCACGCCCGGGAGCGCGCGCAGCGCCCGCCGCAGGACGTGCAGGCCCTCCGCCTCGATCCCGTCGTCGTTGGTCAGCAGCACGCGCACCGGACCAACCTATCGACGGCGTCAGTCGGGCCGCAGGATCTCGGGCGGGTAGCCGACCCCGGTGAACGTCAGGCCGTGCGGGGGCGCCGTCATCCCGGCGTGGCTGCGCGGCGCGCCGGCGAGCAGCGCCGCGAACGCGCTGCGGGTGAGCCGGCCGGCGGCGACGTCGAGCATCGTCCCCACGAGCGCGCGGTTCATGTGCCGCATGAACGCGTCGGCGCGGATCGTGAACGTCATGCCGTCCGCGGTCGCCGTCCACGACGCCTCGTGGATCGTGCGGGAGAAGTGCACGTGCTCGGTCTCGGTCGGCGTGAACGCGGTGAAGTCGTGGGTGCCGGGCAGCAGGGCGGCGCAGTCCTGGAGCACGTCGAGGTCGGGGGCGGACCGCAGGTGCAGGGCCGTGGTGCGTCCGAACACGGGCCGCACGTGCCGGGTGCAGATCTCGTACCGGTAGGAGCGCCACAGGGCGTCGCGGCGGGCGTCGAAGCCCTCGCGGCACGGCAGCGACGCCGTGACGGCGACGTCCTCGGGGAGCAGCGCGTTGAGGTTGCGCAGCGGCAGCGGCGGCCCGTCGTGGGAGGCGACCTGGCCGCGGGCGTGGACCCCGGTGTCGGTGCGCCCGGCGACGGTGAGCGGGACCTCGCGGCGCGCGACGACGGCGAGGACCCGTTCGAGCTCGCCCTGCACGGTGCGCTGCCCGGGCTGCCGCGCCCAGCCGTGGAAGGCGGTCCCGTCGTACTCGATCACCAGGCGGCTCGTGGCCATACGGCGGGCGAGGATACGCGTCCCCCGCCCGCCGTCGCCGGCTCGTCGCGCGTCAGGCGGCGGCCCGCAGGGCGTCCGCGAGCCCCTGCAGGTCGTAGAGCCCGTCGACGCTGCTGACCGGGGTGCCGACCTGGGCGGCGACCGCGAGCACGTCGCTCGCCCCGACGCGGCCGTCGTTGCGCATGCCGCCGCCGCTGCTGTCGGCGAGCACGTAGCGGATCTGCCCGCGCTCGACGGCGTCGGCGAGCCACGCGACGGTGACCTGGCTCTCGCGACCGGAGAAGCCGCCGATGGCCGCGACGTCGGCCCCGGAGCTGATGAGCGAGCCGGCCGCGCCGCTCTGGCTGGCGACGACGACGGTGCCGCCCCCGTGGGTCTTCGCGTGGGCGACCGCCGCGGTCAGCGACTGCGCGTTGCCACCGAACGGCCCGCCGCCGCCGGTGCGCGTCCCGGGCGTCCCGGGGACCGTGCCCGAGGGCGTCGCCGGGGTGGCCGTGGTCCCGCCGGGCACCCCGGAGGGCGCGACACCGGACGGCGGCGCACCGGGGAAGGCGCCCGCGGGCGGCGGGCCGGACGCGCGCATGCCGCCGGGGCCGCCCGGGCCACCGCGCATGCCGCCGGGACCGCCCGGGCCGCCCATGCCCATCCCGACCCCGGCGGGGCCGCCGGCCGGGAAGGTGCCGCTGGTGGCGTGCCCGAGCGTCTGGAACGCCCACGTCGCCGGGGCGAGGAGCAGGGCGCCGAGGACGGTCGCGACCGCGATCGCCCGCACCTTGCGGGGCACGCCGAACGCCAGCAGCGCGGACACCACGACGCCGGCGACGACGAGCACGGGCGGCAGCCAGCCGAACTGGCCGTCGATGTCCCCGAGCACGACGAGCTCGGTGGCGATCCCGCCGGCGATCATCAGCGGCCCGAGGATCCGCATCGCGATCCCCCGGTCGCGGACCATCTGCCCGACGCCGGCCCCGACGAGCGCGGCGGTGAACGGGGCGAGCAGCGAGACGTAGTAGGGGTGGAAGATCCCCTCGGCGCGGCTGAACGCGACCGCGGTGACGAGGAACGAGCCGCCGATCGCCACGAGCCAGCCGGTGCGGGCGTCGCTGCGGCGCAGCCGCGAGGACACGAGCACCGCGACCCCGGCGACGAGCGCGAAGCCGAGCATCCAGCCGCCCTGCCCGCCGAGCGCGTCGTTGAGCAGCCGCAGCGCGCCGGGCTCGCCGCCGAAGACGCCGCCGCCCGGGCCGCCACCACCGGGGCCGCCGGCCCCGCCGCCCGGCCCGCCGTCCTGGCCGAACAGGCGGCCGAGGCCGTTGTAGCCGAGGATCAGCGACCAGATGCTGTTGTCGGAGGTGCCGGACACCCACGGCCGGTCGGCGGCGGGCGTGAGCCACACGAGCACCGGCCAGGCGAGCCCGACGACCGCCATCGCCGCGCCACCGGCGAGCAGCTGGCGGACCGCGGCGAGGCGGCCGCGCGGCGCGACCCACATCCAGGCGGCGACGATCCCGGGCACGACCATGAGCGCCGCGGCCATCTTCGCCTCGAAGCCGAGCCCGACGGCCACGCCGGCGAGCACGAGCCAGCGGCTGGCGCCGTCCTGCAGGCCGCGGACGAGGAACCACAGGGCGGCGACCGAGCAGAGCACGAGCAGCGCGTCGGGGTTGTTGTGGCGGGACACGGCGACGATCACCGGGGTCGTCGCCATCACGAGGCCGGCGGCGAAGCCGGCGCCGCGCCCGAACGTGCGGCGGGTCAGGTCGTACACGAGCGCGACGCTCGCGACGCCCATGAGCGCCTGCGGCACGAGCAGGCCCCAGGAGTTGAAGCCCAGGACCTTCGCGGAGGCGGCCTGGATCCACAGGGCCAGCGGCGGCTTGTCGACGGTCATGACGCCGGCGGCGTCGAACGACCCGTAGAGGAACGCGTGCCAGCTCTCGGTCATCGACCGGACGCCGGCGGCGTAGTACTCGTTGGCGAAGCCGTTGCGGTCCAGGCCCCAGAGGTTCAGGACCGCGGCGAGGACGAGCAGCGCGAGCAGCTCGGGACGACGGCGCGCCCAGGCGAGCACGGCGGAGGGGGAGCGGGCGCCGCGCGCACGGTCGGTGGTGGAGCGGCCGCGCAGCGGCAGGGAGACGGACGGGGTCGACACGGTGGTCAGGCCTTTCGGAGGAGCGGACGACGGAGGACGGGACGGGCGCGGGTCAGAGACCGACGCGGGCGATCGAGCCGACGGCGCGGCGCAGCACCGTGCGCCGGCCCTCGCGGGCGAACACCCAGGTCCGCAGCGCGACGTAGCGGGTGACGGTCGCGCAGACGCTCGCGGCCACGAGCACCAGGAGCTCGACCGCGCGCGACGGTGCGGCGTCGAGGCCGTGCAGGACGCCGAGCGCGCCGCTGGTGAGGCCGAGCGTGAGGACGAACACGATCGCGCCCGCCAGGTGCTGGCGCACGAGCTCGTGCCGGCCGCGGATCGCGAAGGTGAAGCGGCGGTTGGCCTGCGTGTTGCCGACCGCGGTGATCGCGAGCGCCGCGGCGTTGGCGCCCGCGGCGTCCAGCGGCGAGCGCAGCAGCAGGAACAGCACGACGTAGGCGAGCGTGGACGCGACGCCGACGGCGAGGAAGCGGGTCAGCCGCGCGGCCGCGAGGAGCCGCACGATGCCGCGCAGGTCCTCCATGGCGGTCGAGACGATGTCGACGCGCGAGTCGGGGTCGTCGACCCAGTCGACCGGCACCTCGTGGATGCGCCGGCCCTCGCGCTGGGCGAGCACGAGCAGCTCGGTGTCGAAGAACCAGGCCTCGTCGCGCACCTGCGGCAGCAGCTCGCGGGCGACGTCGGCGCGGATCGCCTTGAAGCCGCACTGCGCGTCGGAGAAGCGGGCGCCGAGCGTCCAGCGCAGCAGCTGGTTGTAGCTGCGCGAGATGACCTCGCGCTTGGGACCGCGCACGACCCGCGAGCTGCGCGACAGGCGCGTGCCGATCGCGAGCTCGGAGTGCCCGGACACGAGCGGCGCGACGAGCGGCAGCAGCGCGTCGAGGTCGGTCGAGAGGTCGACGTCCATGTAGCAGAGGACGTCGGCGTCGCTGCGGGTCCAGGCGGCGCGCAGCGCGCGGCCGCGCCCCTTCTCGGGGAGGTCCAGGAGCGCGACGCCGGGCAGGTCGTCGGCGAGCGCGCGGGCGACCGCCGCGGTGCGGTCGGTGCTCGCGTTGTTCGCGACGACGATCCGCCAGGCGAACGGGAAGCGCTCGGTCAGGTGCTCGTGCAGGCGCCGCACCGAGGCGGCGAGGGTCACCTGCTCGTTGTGGACGGGGACGACGATCTCCACGCAGGCGGTCGACGGCGCCACGGGGGCGGGCCGGTCGGCCGGCGCGGACCGGGTGGCGAGGGAGGAGGAGCGCATGCGCCGGATCCTGCGGTCCGGACGCGAGAGTCCCCTGGGGCGTCCCTGAGATCTGCCTGGGAGGGAACGGACGAGGCCGCCCCCGGACGGGAGCGGCCTCGGACCGACGTTGGTGCGGCGGGGCCGCGCCTAGACGAGCTCGATGAACACCATCTCGGTGCTGTCGCTGCGGCGCGGGCCAAGCTTGAGGATGCGGGTGTAGCCGCCCGGGCGCTCCGCGTAGCGCGGCGCGACCTCCTCGAAGAGCTTGTGGACCGTGAACTTGTCCTGGCCCAGGATGCTGAGCGCCTGCCGGCGCGCGTGCAGGTCGCCGCGCTTGGCGAGCGTGATGAGCTGCTCGACCTCGGGCTTGACGGCCTTGGCCTTCGCCTCGGAGGTCTTGATCCGCTCGTGCTGGATGATCTCCTTGCACAGGTTGGCGAGCAGCGCCTTGCGGTGCGCGCTCGAGCGGCTCAGCTTGTGACGGGTCTTCTGGTGACGCATGGCGTGTGTGTCCTCGGTGCTGACTAGTCGTCGCGCAGGTTCAGGCCGCGCGCGTGGAGGGTCTCGATGACCTCGTCGATGGACTTCTTGCCGAAGTTCGGGATCGCGTTGAGCTCGCCCTCGGACTTCGAGATCAGGTCGCCGACGGTCTGGATGCCGGCGCGCTTGAGGCAGTTGTAGGAGCGGACGCCGAGCTCGAGCTCCTCGATGAGGATGTCGTGCATCGGGCCGCCGGCCGCGCCGTTGGTCGCGGCACCCGCCGCGGCACCGGCACCGGCCGCGCCCGCGTCGAGCGCGCCGCCCGGGCCCGCGCGGAGCTCCTCGATCCGGTCGGCGTCGGTGAAGATCGCCAGCTGGCTGATGAGGATCTCGGCGGCCTCGCGCAGCGCGGCCTGCGGGTCGATCGAGTTGTCGGTCTCGATGTCGAGCGTGAGCTTGTCGAAGTCGGTCTTCTGACCGACGCGGGCCTGCTCGACCGAGTACGCGACACGCCGGACCGGCGAGAAGATCGAGTCGATCGGGATGACGCCGATCGGCTGGTCGGGGGACTTGTTCTCCTCCGCCGGGCGGTACCCGCGGCCGCGGCCGATCGTCAGGTACAGCTCGAGCTTCGTCTTCTTCTCGAGCGTCGCGATGTGGACGTCCGGGTTGAGGACCTCGACGCCGGCGGGCAGGTCGATGTCCTTCGCCGTGATGTCGCCGGGACCCGTGACGACGAGCGGCGCCTCGACCTCGGTCGCGTCCGAGTGCATCCGGCAGACGATCCCCTTGAGGTTGAGGACGATGTCGGTGACGTCCTCGGTGACGCCCTTGATCGTGGAGAACTCGTGCGCGACGCCCTCGATGCGGACGCTCGTGACCGCAGCACCCGCCAGCGAGCTCAGGAGCACGCGACGCAGCGAGTTGCCGAAGGTGTAGCCGAAGCCGCGATCGAGCGGCTCGATCGTGAAGGTGCCGCGGTTCTCCTCGACCGTCTCACTGGTGATTCGGGGGATCTGGAAGTCGAGCATCAGGGTCCTCAGTACGTCGTCGGGGAATCAGGGGCGGCGCGCTTCGTCGGGCACGCCTGGTGCGACGCGCCGCCATCGCCCCCGGGAACGGGCGACGGCGGCGCGGGCGCACCTGCTACTTGGAGTACAGCTCGACGATCAGCTGCTCCTGCACCGGCGCGGTGATCTCGCGGCGCTCGGGCGCGCGGAGGACCTTCGCGGTGAGGGAGTCGTGGTCGGCCTGGAGCCAGGCCGGGACCTGCGCGGTGAGCTCGGTGGCGTCGCGGATGATCTGGTCGGCGGGCGTGTTCGCCTTGACGGCGATGACGTCGCCCTCGCGCACCTGGTAGCTGGGGATGTCGACCCGACGGCCGTTGATCGTCCAGTGACCGTGACGGATGAGCTGGCGGGCCTGACGGCGCGACGCGGCGAAGCCGAGGCGGACGAGCACGTTGTCGAAGCGGCGCTCGAGCAGCGCGAGGAGGTTCTCGCCGGTGATGCCGTCCTGGCGGGAGGCCTTGTCGTAGTACAGGCGGAACTGCTTCTCGAGGACGCCGTAGTAGCGACGCGCCTTCTGCTTCTCGCGCAGCTGGACGCGGTACTCGCTCTGCTTCTGGCGGCCACGGCCGTGGTCGCCCGGCGGGTACGCGCGGCGCTCGACGCCACACTTGTCGGTCAGGCAGCGCTCGCCCTTCAGGAAGAGCTTCTGCCCCTCACGACGGCACTGCTTGCACTGGGCACCGGTATCACGAGCCATCTGAGAATCCTTAGACGCGGCGCCGCTTGCGGGGGCGGCAGCCGTTGTGGGCCTGCGGGGTGACGTCCTTCACGCCGGTGACCTCGAGTCCGGCGGCCTGCAGCGAGCGGATCGCGGTCTCGCGGCCGGAGCCGGGACCCTTGACGAAGACCTCGACCTTCTGGAGGCCCTGCTCGATGCCCTTGCGGGCGGCGGCGTCGGCGGTCACCTGGGCGGCGAACGGCGTCGACTTGCGCGAGCCCTTGAACCCGGCGCCGCCGGCGGACTCCCACGCGATGACGTTGCCCTCGCGGTCGGTGAGGGACACGATCGTGTTGTTGAAGCTGGTCTTGATGTGCGCCTGGCCGATGGGGATGTTCTTCTTCGGCTTGCGGCGGCCGCGCGCGGGACGCTTGGGAGCGGGCATCTACTTCTTCCCTGCCTTCTTCTTGCCGGCGACGCTCATGCGCTTCGGGCCCTTGCGCGTGCGGGCGTTGGTCTTCGTCTTCTGGCCGCGGACGGGGAGGCCACGACGGTGGCGCAGGCCGCGGTAGCAGCCGATCTCCATCAGCCGCTTGATGTTCTGGGAGCGCTCGCGCCGCAGATCGCCCTCGACGATGACGTCGGAGTCGATGAGGTCGCGGAGCTTGGTGACCTCGGCCTCGGTGAGATCCCGGACGTAGGTGTCAGGGTCGATGCCGGCCTTCGCCAGCAGCTCGTTCGAGGTCGAGCGGCCGATCCCGTAGACGTACGTCAGACCGATCTCGATCCGCTTGTTGAGCGGGATGTTGATCCCCGCAATACGTGCCATGCGTGTGGAGCTCCTCTATCCCTGCCGCTGCTTGTGGCGGGGGTTCTGGCAGATCACGAGCACCGCACCGTGACGGCGGATGATCTTGCACTTCTCGCACATCGGCTTGACCGACGGTCGTACTTTCATGATCCCTTTCGGCTGTGTCCCGGCGAAGTCTGGCTCTGGCCGCCGTGGTGGCTGCCGCTACCAGTCGCGGATGAGCGCGCACGCGGCAGACGACGCCAGCGGCGCACCGACGGAGCAAGATAGCAAAGGTCCGAACGACGGTGCCGTCCGGTCCCCCTGCCGTCTGCGGCTACTCGCCGATCCCTTCCTCGTGCCAGGGCGTGAGGATGCGCGGGCCCTCGGGCAGGATCGCGATCGTGAACTCGAAGTGGGCGGCCAGCGAGCCGTCCTGCGAGTAGATCGCCCAGCCGTCGTCGCCCATGCGGACCATGTGCCGCCCGGCGTTGACCATCGGCTCGACCGCGAGCACCATGCCCGGCTCCAGCAGCGGGCCGCGGCCCGGCTCCCCGTAGTTGGGGACCTGCGGGTCCTCGTGCATGTCGCGGCCGATGCCGTGCCCGACGAGCGAGCGCACGACGCTCAGGCCCTCGGCCTCGACGACGGTCTGCACCGCGCTGGAGAGGTCGCCGAGACGGTTGCCGGCCTGGCACGCGTCGACGGCGGCGAACAGCGACCGCTTCGTCGTGTCGAGCAGCTTCTCGGCCACGGGCGTGACCGGGCCGACCGGGAACGTGACCGCCCCGTCGGCGACCCAGCCGTCGTAGGTGACGCCGATGTCGATCGAGATGATGTCGCCCTTCGCGAGCGCGTAGGGACCCGGGATCCCGTGGACGACCATCGAGTTCGGCGAGGCGCAGATCGAGCCCGGGAACCCCCGGTAGCCCTTGAACGACGGGATCGCGCCCTGCGAGCGGATGTACTTCTCGGCGGCGGCGTCGAGCTCGGCGGTGGTGACGCCCTCGCGGATCTTCCCGGCGAGCAGCTTCATCGTCCGCGTGTGGATCGCGCCGGCCGCGGCCATGCGCTCGATCTCCTCGCGGGACTTCGTGACGATCATCGGTGCGGCCGCGCGCGCGTCAGAGCTGCTCTTCGAGCCGCCAGGTGGCGATCGTCGCGCGGATGTGGTCGTGGACCTCGGTCGGCGGGCGGGTGCCGTCGACGCGGGCGAGCAGGCCCTGGTCCTCGTAGTAGGCGATCAGCGGCGCGGTGTCGCGGTGGTAGACGGCGAGCCGCTCACGGACGACCTCGGGCTTGTCGTCGTCGCGCTGGATCAGCACCGAGCCGTCGACGTCGCAGCGGCCCTCGTGCTTGGGCGGGTCGAAGTCGACGTGGTAGACGCGGCCGCTCTTGGAGACGCGACGGCCGGACACGCGGCGCACGATCTCCTCGTCGTCGACGTCGATCAGCAGCACGCCGGAGAGCTTGCGGCCGGAGCCGGCGAGCGCCTCGGCCTGCGTGACCTTGCGCGGGAAGCCGTCGAGCAGCACGCCGTCGCGCGTGTCGTCCTGGGCGAGCCGGTCGAGCGCCATCTTCGTCACGAGCTCGTCGGGCACGAGGCCGCCGGAGTCCATGTAGGACTTGGCCTCCTTGCCCAGCTCGGTGCCGTCGGCGACGTGGGCGCGCAGCATGTTCCCGGTCGAGATGTACGCGATCTGCGGGAAGTCCGCGAGGATGCGCTCGGCCTGGGTGCCCTTGCCGGCCCCGGGAGGGCCGAGGAGGATGAGGTTCAGCTCGGTCACGGGGCGCGGGACCCTATCTACTTCAGGAAGCCTTCGTAGTTGCGCATCATCAGCTGCGCCTCGAGCTGCTTCATCGTGTCGAGCGCGACGCCGACGACGATCAGCAGCGACGTGCCGCCGAAGAAGAAGTTCGCGCTCGTCTGGTTGATGAGCAGCGTCGGGAACGCGGCGACCGCGGCGAGGTACAGCGCGCCCGGGAACGTCAGGCGCGCGAGGACCCGGTCGAGGAACTCGGCGGTCGGCCGGCCGGGCCGCACGCCGGGGATGAAGCCGCCGTACTTCTTCAGGTTCTCGGCCTGGTCCACGGGGTTGAAGGTGACCGCGGTGTAGAAGTAGGTGAAGAGGATGATGAAGATCGTCTCGCCGATCAGGTAGGGCGCGTCCGACGGGTTGAAGAACGTCGAGAGGTCCTGCGCCCAGGGCTGCTGGATGAGCTGCCCGACGGTCGGCGGGAACGCCATGATCGAGGCGGCGAAGATGACCGGGATGACGCCGGCCATGTTCACGCGCAGCGGCAGGTAGGTCTGCCCGCCGGAGCTCATCCGGCGCCCGATGACGCGCTTGGCGTACTGGACGGGGATGCGGCGCTGCCCCTCCTGGATGAAGACGATCGCGGCGATGACGGCGAGCGCGAGGAACGGCATCATCACGCGGAACACCTGGTCGGGGCTGTTCCACCAGGCGTTGATGCCGTTCGGCAGGCCGCTGACGATCGACGCGAAGATCATCAGCGAGATGCCGTTGCCGATGCCACGCTGGGTGATCAGCTCGCCCATCCACATGAGCAGCACGGTGCCGGCGGTGAGCGACAGCACGATGAGGAACACGTGCGGCGTGTCGAAGTTCTCGATGACCGACTGCCCGGCGCCCGCCTCGAAGCTGCGGAACAGGAACGTGAAGCCGATCGCCTGGGCGAACGCGAGGCCGACCGTGAGGTAGCGCGTGTACTGCGTGATGCGCGCCTGCCCGACCTCGCCCTCCTTGGAGAGCTTCTCCAGCGACGGGACGACGACGGTCAGCAACTGCAGGATGATCGACGCCGTGATGTACGGCATGATCCCGAGCGCGAAGATCGCGAACTGCGACAGGCCGCCGCCGCTGAAGGTGTTCAGCAGGTTCAGGACGCCGCCGCCGCCGAAGTTCTCCTGGACCGACTGCACGGCCTCCAGGTTCACTCCGGGCACGGGGATGTGCGCGCCCACCCGGTAGAGGGCGAGGATCATCATCGTGAACAGGAGCTTCTTGCGAATCTCCGCCACGGTGAACGTGCTGAGGATCGTCGAGATCACGGTCCGTGGATGGTAGGGAATCGCCCCTGTCGCCGCCCCACCGCCCGGCGTTACCCTGCGCGGATGCTGCCGCCCGGCCCCTCCGCCCCGCCGCTCGTCCAGACGTTGCGGTGGCTGCGCGCGCCCGTCCCGCTGTTCGAGGAGTGCCGGGAGCGGTACGGCCCGACGTTCACGCTGCGGCTGAAGGTCGGCGCCCCGATCGTGTGCCTGACCGATCCGGCGCACGTGAAGGAGCTGTTCACGGCACCGCCGGACGTGCTGCACCCCGGGGAGGGCGGCCGGATCCTCGAGCCGATCCTCGGCTCGCACTCGGTGCTGGTACTCGACGAGGACGCGCACCTGGAGCAGCGGCGGATGATGCTGCCGGCGTTCCACGGCGACCGCATGACCGCGCTCACGGAGGCGCTCGAGGAGCTGACCGCGCGCGCCGTCGACGAGCTGCCCCGCGACGAGCCGGTGGCGCTCCACCCGCGGATGCAGCTGCTGACGCTGCGGGTAATCCTCCGCGCGATCTTCGGCCTGCGCGCCGGTCCGCGGCTCGAGCGCTTCGAGACCGTGCTCACGGACTATCTCGAGCGTGGCTCGGCGCCCGTGAACATGCTGCCGGCGCTGCAGCGCGATCTCGGCCGGCGTTCCCCGTGGGGCCGGTTCCTGCGGGTCCGTCGCGAGGCGCTCGCGCTGCTGCACGAGGAGATCCGCGCCCGGCGCGCCGACCGCGACCACGACGGCGACGACGTCCTTGCGATGCTCCTCGGCGCACGGCACGGCGACGCCGGTGGCGGGCGGCCGATGGCCGACGACGAGATCGCCGACGAGCTGATGACGCTGCTCGTCGCCGGGCACGAGACGACCGCCTCGCAGCTGGCGTGGACGTTCGAGCGGCTGGCGCGCACCCCCGACGTGCTCGCGGCGGCGGTCCGGGCGGCGGACGCCGGTGACGACGCGTACCTGACCGCGGTGCTGAACGAGGGGCTGCGGATGCGCCCGGTCCTCCTCTTCGCCCAGCCGCGCGCGGTGCACCGCGACGTCGAGCTCGGCGGTCACCGCTACACGGCGGGCACGTGCGCGATCACCGCGAACGTCCACCTCATCCACCACGACCCCGAGATCTATCCGCAGCCGCACCGCTTCCGGCCGGAGCGGTTCCTGGAGCGGCCGCCGGGCACCTACACGTTCGTGCCGTTCGGCGGCGGCCGCCGGCGCTGCCTGGGGATGAGCTTCGGATGCTCGAGATGCGGATCGTGCTGCGCGAGCTGCTGCGCCGCCGCACCGTGCAGGCCGTCGGCGACGGCGGCGAGGGGCCGCTGCGCCGGCACATCACCGTCTCCCCCGCCCGCGGCGGGCTCGTCGTGCTGGGCGACCGCGGCGACTACGCGGCGAGGGCCGCGCAGACCCTGGCGACCTCGTCGTCGTCCAGGTAGGCGTGGATCGGCAGCGACAGCGCGGCTGAGCAGAGGCGCTCCGCCGCTGGGCACGGGCGCACGCCGGGGCCCGCGGCGAACAGCGGCTGGCGCGTCAGCGGCCGGGCATAGTGGACGAGCGTGTCGATCCCGGCGTCGTCCAGGCGCGCACGGAGGCCGTCGCGGTCCGGGCTGCGCAGCACGTACTTGTGGAACACGTGGCTGCGGCCGGGTGCGACGCCGAGCGGTCGCGCATCGGTGTCGGCGAGCGCATCGTCGTAGGCGGCCGCGATCGCGCGACGACGCTCGGTCCACCCCGCGGTCAGCGCGAGCTTGTCGTGGAGCACGACCGCGCAGGCGGTCGAGAGCTGGGAGTTGTAGCCGAGCTCGGCGTGGAGGCCGTCCGCGTCGCGGCCGTGCCAGCGCAGCCGGCGCAGCCGGGCGGCCAGCTCCGGGTCGTCGCAGAGGGCGGCACCGCCGCTGCCGGGCGCCGACACGTTCTTCGTCGGGTCGAACGAGCAGCAGGCGACCGCGCCGATGGACCCCGCGGGGCGGTCCCGCCAGTGCGCCCCGAGCGCCTGCGCGACGTCCTCGACGAGGACGAGGTCGTGCGCCGCCGCGAACACCTCGAACGCGTCGCCGTCGACCGGCTGGCCGTAGAGGTCGACGGCGACGAGCGCGCGCGTGCGCGGGGACAGCGCCCGCGCCGCGTCGTCGAGGTCGAGCAGCCCGTGCCCGTCGACGTCGACGAAGACCGGCACGGCGCCGACGCGCAGCACGCACGAGGCCGACGCCACGAACGACACCGCGGGGACCAGGACCTCCGCTCCCGGACCGACACCGGCGGCCAGCAGCGCGAACGCGAGCGCGTCCGTGCCCGACCCGACGGCCACCGCGTGCTCGCGACCGCAGGCGTCGGCGAGCGCGGTCTCGAACGCGGCGACCGCGGGCGCCTGGAGTGCACGGCCATCCGCCAGCGCGGCACCGATCAGCTCCAGGTGGCGCGCACCGTGCTCGGCCCAGGTGCGCGCGCCGGCGAAGAACGGGACCCGGGTCACGCGACGAGCTCCGCGTGACGCAGGTAGCGGTACAGGCCGTCCTCGAGCGCGTGCGTCGGAGCGAACCCGAGGAGCGCGCGGGCACGTCCGATGTCGAGCGTCCCGCGACGCGGCACCCGGCGCCCGCCGGGGGCGGTGCGGACCTCCAGGTCGTGGCCGAGGTCGCGGATCGCCGCGATCGCCTCCGCGAGGGAGCGGCTGCGGCCGGCGGTGAGGTTCAGGGTCTCCCCCACCGCCGCGGTGCTCGCCGCGGCGTCCGCGATGCCCACCGCGAGGTCCTCCACCCACGTGAAGTCCAGGCGCGTGCGCGGATCCGCCCGCAGCGTGAAGGGCGTCCCCGACCGTGCCGCGTCGACGAGCCGCTGCAGGACCCGCCCGCCTGCGTCTCCCGGCCCGTAGACGGCCGAGGGGCGCACGATCGTCCACGGCACCGGCGCGGCCCGCACGAGCTGCTCGGCGAGGAGCTTCGCGCGCCCGTACGGCTCCAGCGGCCGCAGGATCGCGTCCTCGGGCTGCGGGTCGTGCACGAAGTCCCCGTAGACCATGCTCGACGAGACGTACACCAGGCGCGGCCGTCCGGTGTCTGCGACGACGGCGCGCGCGACGGTGGCGGTCACGTCGACGATCGCCGTCCGCGCGAGGTCCGGATCGCGGGCGGCGACCGCGGCGAGCGGCAGGTTGGCGAGGTGCACCACCACGTCCGGGCGCAGCTCCCGCAGCAGCCCGGCGAGGAGCAGCGGGTCGGCGGCGTCGCCGCGGCGGACGTCGACGTCCGCCAGGAGGGATCGTCGACGCCAGGCGCGCGTCGCGGCGGCCGCGGCGTCGCCGCCGGGCCGGTAGTCGCGGTCGGCGTCCAGGACGGCGACCGCGGTGGAGCGGGACACGAGCTCACGGGCGAGGTGCGCACCGATGAAGCCCGCGCCCCCGATCAGCAATGCGCGACCCACGGCGCAGATGGTGCCATCATCGCGGCGATGACGGAAGGATCGATACCGGACACGTACTCCGGGAACGCGTACGACAAGTACGGGTCACGGAATCCGCTCGTGCGGCGGATGCTGCGCGGCTTCTGGACGGCGTTCGACGGGCTCGTGGTCCCGGCCGCCCCGCGGACCGTGCTCGAGGTCGGCTGCGGCGAGGGCGTGGTCACCGCGCACCTCGCCGCGCTGCCCGGGGTCGAGCGGGCGGTCGGACTCGATCTGGACGTGCCGAAGCTGCGTCCGCACTGGGCGGCGCGCCCGGACCTCGAGTTCGTCACCGGCGACGCGACCCGCCTGCCGTTCGACGACGGGTCCTTCGACCTCGTCTGCCTCGTCGAGATGCTCCAGCTGGTCCCCGACGCCGACGCGGCGCTGCGCGAGGCGCTGCGGGTGAGCCGCGCGGGCATCGTCGTGACCGTGCCCCGCGAGCCGCTCTGGCGGATCCTCAACGTCGCGCGTGGCGCGCACCTGCGACGGCTGGGCAACACCCCGGGCCACGTCCACCACTTCTCGCGTGCCGACGCGTCGCGCCTGCTGGCCGGCCACGGCCGGCTCGTCGAGCTGCGCAGCGCCTTCCCGTGGACGCTGGGGCGCGTCCTCGCGCGTTGAGCGCCCGGGCGGCACGGGCCGCCCCGGTGCTCGCGTCGGCCGCCCTGCTCGTGCTGGCGGCGTGGGCGTGGATCCGCTACCCGGTGGCGCCCACCTACGACTCGCTCGCCTCGCTGGTCTGGGGCCGCGACGTGCTCGCCGGGCGCATGCCGGCCTTCGACGGCTTCCACGCGCCGACGGAGCATCCGCTGTGGCTGGCCCTCTCGGTGCTGCTCGCCCCGCTCGGCGAGCAGGCGGGCCGCGGCATGACCCTCGTGACCGTGCTCGCGCTGGTCGCCCTGGCGGTCGGGACGTACCGGCTCGGGGCGCGCGTGTTCGGACCGGCCGCGGGGGTGGTCGCCGCCGGCCTCCTGCTGACACGGCTGAACTTCGGGTTCTACGCGGCCTTCGGCTTCCTCGACGTCCCGTTCGTGGCCCTGGTGATCTGGGCCGCGGCGCTCGAGGCGGAGCGGCCACGCCGCGGCGGGATCGTCTGGGTGCTGCTGGTGGCCGCGGGCCTGCTGCGCCCCGAGGCGTGGGTGATGGCGGGCGCCTACGCGCTGTGGCTCGGCGGTCCGCCCGCGGCGATCGTGCGCCGCGGCGTGCTCGTCGCCCTCGCACCCGTCCTGTGGGCTCTGACCGACCTGGTGGTCACGGGGAACCCGCTGTTCTCGTTCACGTACACCACCGACGCGGCCAGCGACCTCGGGCGCACGCGCGGGCTGCTGCACCTGCCGGAGTCGGTGTACGGCGCGCTGCGCGAGGTGCTCAAGCCGCCGGTCCTCGCGGCCGGGCTCGCCGGTCTGGTGCTCGCGCTGCGCCGCGGATCCCCGTCGCGCACGGACCTCGTGCTCCTCGGGACGGGCGCACTGGGGCTGCTGACCTTCTGCGCCCTGGTTGTCGGCGGCGTGTCCGCGCAGGTGCCCCGATACGCGGCGGTGCTCGCCGTGGTGCTGCTGGTCTACGCCGGGCACCTCGTCGCGACCGGCGGCCGACTGGTCCTCGCCGCGCGGCGTGGGGTCGCGCTGGCCGCCGTCGCGGTCCTCGCGACGGCGGGCGGCCTCCTGGCGACGCGCCTGCACCCGGCCTCCGCGGCGTCGGAGCTGCGCTTCCGCGTGGCGGTCGAGCGCGACCTCGCCGCCGCGCTGCGGACCCCCGCGGTCCGCCGCGCTCGCGCCTGCGGACCGATCGCGGTGCCGACCCACAAGCTCCTGCCGGTGACGCGCTGGCTCGTCGGCGGTCACGAGGACCGGGTGATCGCCCGCAGCGACCTCGACGAGCGCCGTCGCCCCGGCGTGGTGCTGCTCCCCCAGGGCTTCCGGCTGCTGCACAACGCGGCCTACGGGTCGTTCACCGCGGGGGTCGGGGCACCGGCCACGGTGACACAGCGGGTGCCGTCGGAGCTGCGGTTCCGCGGCCGCAGCCCGGGCCGTCGGTTCGCGATCTACACGCGGTGCTGAGACGACGACGGGGCGCCGTCCCTGCGGACGGCGCCCCGTGGCGCGACGTGGTGTCGGGTCCGGCTAGGACTCGATGACGACGACGGTGCCGCCGGCGGCCTCGATGGCCTCCTTGGCGGCGCCCGAGAACTTGTGCGCGTGCACGGTCATCGGCTTGGTGATGGTCCCCTTGGCGAGGATCTTCACCGGCACGTCCTTCGCCTGGGCGAGGCCGGCCTTCGCCAGCAGCTCCGGGGTGACCTCGGTGCCCGCGTCGTAGCGACGCTCGAGCTCGCCGATGTTCACGCCCTGCGTCTGCGTGCGGAACGGCTCGAACGGCATCGACTTCTTCATGTGCGGGCCGCGCAGCTTGCGCAGCCGCATGTGGATCGGCATCTGGCCGCCCTCGAACCGCGCGCGGTCCTTGGCGCCCGAGCGCGAGCCCGCGCCCTTGTGGCCGCGGCCGGAGGTCTTGCCCATGCCGGAGCCGTGCCCACGGCCGACGCGCTTGCGCTTCTTGCGGCTGCCCGGGGCGGGCTTGAGGGTGTGGAGCGCGACGTCCTCCGCGGACAGCTCCTCCACCGGCTTCTTCTTCGCGGCCATGGCTTACGACTCCTCGACGCGCACCAGGTGGCGGACCTTGTGCAGGTTCCCGCGCGCCTGGGGCGTGTCCTCGACTTCGACGGTCTGCCCGATCTTGCGCAGCCCGAGGGTGCGCAGGGCGTCGAGCTGGCTCTTGTCCGAGCCGTTCTTGCTCTTGAACTGGGTGGCCTTCAGGGTGCTCACGCGGAGACCTCCTCGGTGCTCTCCGACGCGGGCGCGTCGGTCGCCTCGGCGGCGGCCTCGCCCTCGGCGGGCGCCTCGGCGGAGATCGTCTGCGCCTCCATCGCCTCGCGCTCCTCCTTGGAGGCCAGGCCGAGGACCGCGTTCACCGACAGGCCGCGCAGGTCGGCCACCTCGGCCGGGGTGCGCAGCGACTCGAGGCCGGCGATGGTCGCCTTGACGAGGTTGATCGGGTTCTGCGAGCCGAGGCTCTTGGAGAGGATGTCGTGGATCCCCGCGAGCTCGAGCACCGCGCGGACGCCACCGCCGGCGATGACACCGGTACCGGGCGAGGCCGGCTTGAGCAGCACGCGGCCGGACCCGAAGATGCCGAGGGTCGGGTGCGTGATGGTCGAGCCGTGCTTGGGGACGCGGAACAGGTTCTTCTTCGCCTGCTCGACGGCCTTCTGGATCGCGAGCGGGACCTCGTTCGCCTTGCCGTAGCCGACACCGACGACGCTCTGCTCGTCCCCCACCACGACCAGCGCGGTGAAGGAGAAGCGGCGGCCGCCCTTGACGACCTTCGCGACGCGGTTGATCTCGACGACCCGCTCCTGCAGGTCGAGCCCGCCGGGGTTCACTGAACGATCGACAGCCATGAAAATCCTTTGCTGGTGCCCGGCCTAGACGGCCAGGCCCCCCTCGCGGACGCCGTCGGCGAACGCCTTGACGTTTCCGTGGAACTGGTAGCCGCCACGGTCGAAGACCGCGGACTCCACGCCCTTGGCCTTCGCGCGCTCGGCGAGCAGCTTGCCGGCCTTCTCCGCCTGCTCCTTGGGCGGCAGGTTCCGCAGCTCGGCCTCGGTCCACGACACGGACGCGAGCGTGTGCCCGGCGAGGTCGTCGACGAGCTGGGCGGCGATGCCCTTGTTGGAGCGGAACACGGACACGCGCGGGCGCTCCGGCGTGCCGGAGACCTTCGCGCGGACGCGGCGGCGGCGCTTGAGGCGCGCCTGGGCCTTGGTCTTGACGCTCATGCGCGCTTACCAACCTTCCGGGCGACGTACTCGCCCTCGTAGCGGATGCCCTTGCCCTTGTAGGGCTCCGGCGGCCGCTGCTTCCGGATGTACGCAGCGGTCTCGCCGACCAGCTGCTTGGAGATGCCCTTCACGATGACGCGCGTGGGCTGCGGCACCTCGAACTCGATGCCGTCCGGCGCGGGGACCGGGACGGGGTGCGAGTAGCCGAGGGCCAGCTCGAGGTCCTTGCCCTTCATCACGGCGCGGTAGCCGACACCCTGGATCTCCAGCGTCTTGCTGAAGCCCTCGGTGACGCCCTCGACCATGTTGGCGACGAGGGAACGGGTCAGGCCGTGCAGGGCACGGTGCTCACCGCGGTCCGTGGGGCGCGTGACGAGGAGCTCCTCGCCCTCCTGCGCGACGGTCATGTCGCGATGGATGCGCTCGCTGAGCTCGCCCTTGGGACCGTTGACGGTCACGAGCTCGGGCTGGATGCCGACGGTGACGCCGGCGGGGACGGGGATGGGCTTACGGCCGATACGGGACATGCTGCCTACCAGACGTACGCGACGACCTCGCCACCGACGCCCGCCTTGCGCGCGTCGTGACCGGTCATCACGCCCTTGGACGTGGACACGATCGCGGTCCCCAGGCCACCCTGCACCTTGGGGATGTCCGCGTTCCCGACGTAGTTGCGCTGGCCCGGGCGCGAGATCCGGCGGATCCCGCTGATCGCCGAGCGGCGGTCGTCGGAGTACTTGAGATCGATCTTGATGAGCTCGGCCGGATGCGAGGAGCTGGGGGCCTCGACGCTGAACGCGTCGATGTAGCCCTGCTCCTTCAGCACGCGGGCGATCTCCTTCTTGAGCTTGCTCGCCGGGATGTCCACCGTCTCGTGCGACGCGTTGATCGCGTTGCGGATGCGGGTGAGGAAATCGGCGACGGGGTCGGTCATCGACATGTCTGCACCTACCAGCTGCTCTTGGTCATGCCGGGGATGTAGCCGTTGTGCGCGAGCTCGCGCAGGCAGATGCGGCACACCCCGAACTTGCGGTACACGGCGCGCGAGCGGCCGCAGCGGCGGCAGCGGGTGTACTCGCGGGTGCTGTACTTCTGCGGGCGCTGCTGACGCACGCGCTGAGACGTCTTGGCCATGTGCGTCAGGCCTCCTCGGACTGATCGGCGGGGATGTACTTGTTGTTCTCCTTCGAGAACGGCATGCCGAACGCCTCGAGCAGCGCGTAGCACTCCTCGTCGGTCTTCGCGGTGGTCGTGAACGTGATGTCCAGACCGCGGACCTGGTCGACGGCGTCGTAGTCGATCTCGGGGAAGATGATCTGCTCCTTGACGCCCATGGAGTAGTTCCCCATGCCGTCGAAGGAGGTGGGCTTCAGGCCGCGGAAGTCGCGGACGCGCGGGAGCGCGACGGAGCACAGGCGGTCGATGAACTCGTAGGCGCGCGCACCGCGGAGGGTGACGCTGGCGCCGACGGGCATCTCCTCGCGGAGCTTGAACGCGGCGATGGACTTGCGGGCGCGGCGGACGTTCGGCTTCTGGCCGGCGATCGTGCCGAGCTGCTCCATGGCCTGCTCGAAGACCTTCGAGTCCTGCTTGTGCTCGCCGAGACCCATGTTCAGGGTCACCTTGACGAGCTTCGGGGCCTGCATCGAGGAGGAGTAGCCGAAGCGCTCGATGAGCGCCGGCTTGATCTCCTGCTCGTAGCGGACCTTCAGGCGGGCGGGTGTGGCGGTGGCGGTCATGATCAGGGCCTCTAGTCGAGCTTCGTGCCCGAGGACTTCGTCACGCGGTTGCGCACGCCGTTCTCACGGCTGACGCCGACACGGGTGGGCTTCTTCGACTTCGGGTCGAGCAGCATGACGTTGGAGATGTGGATCGGGCCTTCCTTCTCGACGACGCCCCCGGCGGCCTTGACCGGGTCGGTGGACTGCATCGGGCGCTGGTGGCGCTTGACGATGTTCAGACCCTCGACGTAGACGCGGTCCTTCTCGCGGTCGACGCGCAGGACCTTGCCGGTCTTGGAGCGGTCCTTGCCGGCGATGACGACGACCTCGTCGCCCTGGCGGATCTTCACGGCCATTAGAGCACCTCCGGCGCGAGCGAGACGATCTTCATGAAGTTGCGCTCGCGCAGCTCGCGGGCGACCGGTCCGAAGATGCGCGTGCCGCGCGGGTTGTTCTGCGCGTCGATGATGACGGCCGCGTTCTCGTCGAACGCGATGTACGTCCCGTCCTCGCGGCCGAAGCTCTTCTTCGTGCGCACGACGACGGCCTTCACGACCTCGCCCTTCTTGACCGACCCCTGCGGGGTGGCCTGCTTGACGGTCGCGGTGATGATGTCCCCCACGCCGGCGTAGCGGCGGCGGGAGCCGCCCTGCACGCGGATGCAGAGGATCTCGCGGGCGCCGGTGTTGTCGGCGACCTTGAGTCGGGTCTCGTTCTGGATCACTTGGCACGCTCCAGGATCTCGACCAGGCGCCAGCGCTTGGTCCGCGACAGCGGACGGCACTCGACGACGCGCACGGTGTCGCCCGCGCCCGCATCGTTGTTCTCGTCGTGCGCGTGGAGCGTCGTCGACGAGCGGACGATCTTCTGGTACTTGCGGTGACGCTTGGCGTTGTCGACGCGGACCGTGATGGTCTTGTCGGCCTTGTCGGAGACGACGATGCCCTGGCGCACCTTGGGACGGCCGGGGCCGTGCTCCTTGGTCGGGGCCGTCGGGGCCGGCACCTCGGTGCGGGCGGCCTTCGCCTTCTCGCGCTCCTGGAGGCGGCGGCGGCTGCGCGCCTTCGCCTTCTCCTTGCGCAGCGCGTCGCGCTCCTCGGGGGTCGAGGGGCGGCGCTGGCCGCGACGGGCGCGGGCCGCGGCCTTGCGCTCCTTCGGGGTCAGCTGCGGGACGGGCTCCGCCGCGGGCGCGGGCGCCTCGGCCTCGACGGCCGCAGGGGCGTCGGCCTCGGCCGCGACCTCGGGGGCCTCGGTCTCGGGGGTCTCGGGAGTTTCGTCAACCATCATCTCTACGCCTTGTCGGTGTCGATGCCGCGCTCGCGGGCGACGGTCAGGGCGCGCGCGATCTCGCGCTTCGCCGTCTTCAGGGACGCGGTGTTCTCGAGCTCGCCGGTGGCGTGCTGGAACCGGAGCCCGAAGAGCTCACGCCGCTGGGTCTTGATGTGCGTCACGAGGTCCTTGTCCTCGAGGTCGCGCAGGGCCTTGGCGTCCATGGCTACGCCTCCTCTCGCAGGATGACCTTGGTCTTCACGGGCAGCTTGCGACCGGCGAGGCGCATGGCCTCACGCGCGAGGTCCTCCGGCACGCCGGCGAGCTCGAACATGACGCGGCCCGGCTTGACGACGGCGACCCAGCCCTCGGGCGAGCCCTTGCCGGAGCCCATGCGGGTCTCGGCGGGCTTCTTGGTGAAGGACTTGTCCGGGAAGACGTTGATCCAGACCTTGCCGCCACGCTTGATCTTGCGGGTCATGGCGATACGGGCGGCCTCGATCTGCCGGTTGGTGATCCAGCCGGCCTCGAGGGCCTTCAGGCCGTACTCGCCGAACTGCACGGTCGTCTGACCACGCGACAGCCCGCGGCGACGGCCACGGTGCACCTTGCGGTGCTTGATGCGCTTCGGGGCGAGCATCTATCGACCTCCCTGCGGGCCACGCCCGCCTCCGCCGCCCTGGCCACCACGGCCGGGGCCTCCGCCGCGACCGCCGAAGCCGCCGCCCTGACCGCCACGGCCTCCGCCGCGACCGCCGCCGAAGCCGCCGGGGCCTCCGCCCTGGCCGCCACGGCCGCCCTGACCGCCGCGCCCGCGGCCACGGCCGCGACCGTCACGGTCGTTGCGCCCGCGACCGTCACGGTCGTCCTGGCGCGTGCTCGGGCCGTCGAGGTCCGTGAGGTCCACGCCGGTGAAGCCCTCGGGCATGATCTCGCCCTTGTTGATCCAGCACTTCACGCCGATGCGGCCGAAGGTCGTGACGGCCTCGAAGAAGCCGTAGTCGATGTCCGCGCGCATCGTGTGCAGCGGGACGCGACCGTCGGAGTAGGACTCGGTGCGGGCCATCTCCGCGCCGCCGAGGCGGCCCGAGACCTGGACCTTGCAGCCCTTGGCGCCGGAGCGCATCGCGCTGGTGAGCGCGCGCTTCATCGCGCGCCGGAACGCGACGCGGTTGCGCAGCTGCTCGGCGATCGACTGGGCCACGAGGTTCGCGTCGAGCTCCGGACGCTTGATCTCGAGGATGTTGACCTTGACCTGCTTGTTGGTGATCCGGTGCAGGTCCTTGCGCAGGGCGTCGACCTCGCTGCCGGACTTGCCGATCACGATGCCCGGGCGCGCGGTGTTGATGTTCACCTCGACCTCGTTGGCGTCCTTGCGGATCGTGATGTGCGAGAGGCCCGCGTGGGAGAGCTTGCCGACGATGTGCTTGCGGATCGCGACGTCCTCGGCGAGGTAGTCCGCGAACAGCTTCTCGTTGAACCAGTTGCTCTTCCAGTCGTGGATGTACCCCACGCGCATGGACTCGGGATGGACCTTCTGACCCATGGTCTACTGCTCCTTCGGCGTCAGCGCGATCGAGAGGTGGCTCGTGCGCTTCCGGATCTGGGTCGCGCGCCCCATGGCACGGGGGCGGAACCGCTTGAGGGTGGGGCCTTCGTCGGCGTAGATGGCGTGGATCTTCAGGTCCTCGCCGATCAGCTCGTGGTTGTGCTCCGCGTTGGCGACCGCCGACTCGAGCAGCTTGCTCCAGTCCTGCGCGACGTTGCGGTTGGCGTGCGCGAGGATCGCGCGGGCCTCCTCGACGGACTTGCCGCGGAGGTGGTCGCAGACCAGCCGCGCCTTGCGCGCGGAGGTGCGGACGTACTTGGCCTGCGCGCGGACGAGCTGCAGCTCGCCGTCGGCGGCGCGGGGCTTGGTCTTCTGGACGTGGGGAGCCGGGGCGGCGACGGCGGGAGCGTCGTCCTCGTCCTCGTCGGCCTCGTCGGCGGTGTCGGTCGCCTCGGCGACCGGCTCCTGCTCGGTGGGCTCCGCGGGGGTGTCGTCGGCGGTGGCCTCAGCAGGAGACTCGGCGACCTCGTCGGTCGTCGTGGTGTCTTCTGCGGCGGCCTCGGCCTCGACCGGCGTCCCGCTGTCCTCGGTGCCCTCGTCGGGCTTCTCGTTCTCGTCGATCATCGGACCTTCCCCGAGCCGGCGTGGCCACGGTACGTACGGGTGGGAGCGAACTCGCCGAGCTTGTGCCCGACCATGGACTCGCTGACGAACACGGGGACGTGCTTGCGCCCGTCGTGCACGGCGATCGTGTGCCCGACCATCTCCGGGAAGATCGTCGAGGTCCGGGACCAGGTCTTCACCATGGTCTTCTTCGTGCCCTCGTTCATCTTGTCGATGCGCGCCATGAGGCGCTCCTCGACGAACGGGCCCTTCTTGCTGGAGCGAGACATGTCTAGCGCTTGCCCTTCCCACGGCGACGGCCGCGCACGATGTAGCGGTCGGACGCCTTGTTCTTCTTGCGGGTGCGGTAGCCCAGCGTGGGGACGCCCCACGGGGTCACCGGGTGACGACCGGGGGTCGTCGAGCCCTCGCCACCACCGTGCGGGTGGTCGACGGGGTTCATGGCGGTGCCGCGCGTCTGCGGGCGGACGCCCATGTGACGCTTGCGGCCGGCCTTGCCGATCTTGACGTTCTGGTGGTCGGCGTTGCCGATGACGCCGACGGTCGCGCGGCACTCCGTGCGGACCTGGCGCATCTCGCCGGACGGCAGGCGCAGGGTCGCGAGGTCCCCGTCCTTCGCCATCAGCTGGATCGAGGTGCCGGCGGAGCGGCCGAGCTGACCGCCGCGGCCGGGCTGCAGCTCGACGTTGTGGATGACGGTACCCGTGGGCATGTTCGCCAGCGGCAGGCAGTTGCCGACGGCGATGTCCGCATCGGGGCCCGACACGACCGTCATGCCGACCTTCAGCCGCGCCGGGGCGAGGATGTAGGCCTTGACGCCGTCGACGTAGTGCAGCAGCGCGATGTAGGCGGTGCGGTTCGGGTCGTACTCGATCGCGGCGACCTTGGCGGGGATCCCGTCACGGGTGCGCTTGAAGTCGATCTTGCGGTAGAGCCGCTTGGCTCCGCCGCCGCGGTGACGCGCGGTCTTGCGACCGTTGGAGTTGCGGCCACCGGACTTCTTCAGACCCTCGACGAGCGTGCGCTCGGGCTCGGTCTTCGTGATCTCGGCGAAGTCCGGGTACGTGACGAACCGGAGGCCGGGGCTGGTGGGCTTGGGCTTGCGTACGGGCATGGCTCAGCTACCCCTCCAGGCCCTGCAGGCCCTGGAAGATCGGGATGGAGTCCCCGGGACGCACCTGCACGATGGCCTTCTTCCACTCCCGCGTGCGGCCGCGCGAGATGCCGCGGCGCTTGGGCTTGGACTTGACGCTCATCGTGTGGACGCCGACCACCTTGACGTCGAAGAGGACCTCGATCGCCTGCTTGATCTGCGTCTTGTGGGCATCCGCGTGGACGCGGAAGGTGTACTTGTCGGCCGACGCGAGCACGTAGCTCTTCTCGCTGACGACCGGGCGGATGATGACCTGGCTCGGATCCATGACCTAGCCCTCCTCGGTCTGCTCGGCGGTGGTGACCTTCTCGCCCTTCGCGCGCGCCGTGAGCTGCGCGAGCGCGCCCTCGGTCACGAGCAGCGAGGCGGCACCGACGAGGTCGGCGATGCCGGTGTTCGACGCGGCGATCACGGTGACGCGCTCGAGGTTGCGGAACGAGAGCGACGCGCGCTCCTCGTTGTCCGCGAGCACGACGAGCACGGAGCGGCGCTTGCCGTCCTTGAGCCAGCCGTCGAGCAGCGCGACCGCGGCCTTCGTCGAGGGCGTCTCGAAGGACGCCGGCTCGAAGACCGCGAGCGACCCGCGCTCGGCGTGCACGGAGAGGATGCTGCGCAGGGCGGCACGCTTCTCCTTGCGGTTGACCTTGAACGTGTAGTGGCGCGGCGACGGGCCGAACACGATGCCGCCGCCGGTCCAGACCGGGTTGCGGCTCGAGCCGGCACGGGCACGACCGGTGCCCTTCTGCCGCCACGGCTTGGCGCCACCGCCGCGGACCTGGCCGCGGGTCTTGGTGGACGACGTGCCCTGGCGACGGGCGTTCAGCTCGGCGCGGACCGACTCGTGCACGAGCGGCCCGTTGAAGGGCGCCGCGAACGCGGTCTCGTCGAGGTCGACGGTCTTCGTGCCGCCGAGGATGGGAGCGCTAGGCATCGGTGCGAACCTCCACGACACCGTTCTTCGGCCCGGGCACGGAGCCACGGACCAGGAGCAGGTTCTGGCCAGCGTCGATCTGCACGATCTCGAGGCCCTTCTGGGTGACGCGCTCGTTGCCCATCTGGCCGGGGCCGCGGATGCCCTTCATCACGCGGGCGGGCCAGGCGGAGGCACCGATCGAGCCGGGGGCGCGCACGTTGTGCGAGCCGTGGGACTTGGGACCGCTGGCGAAGCCGTGACGCTTGATCGTGCCCTGGAAGCCCTTGCCCTTCGAGGTGCCGGCGACCTTGACCTTGTCGCCGACCTCGAAGGCCTCGACCGTGACGGTCTCGCCGACCTGCAGCTCGCCGGCCTCGTCGCGGAACTCGACGAGGTGGCGGTGCGCGGAGGCGCCGGCCTTCTTCAGGTGCCCGAGCTCGGGCTTCGTCAGGTGCTTCTCCTTCGTCGCGCCGAACGCGAGCTGGACGGCCTCGTAGCCGTCGCGGTCGAAGGTGCGGATGCCCGTGACGGGGCACGGACCGGCCTCGAGGACGGTGACGCGCTCGACGCGGCCGTCTTCCAGGAACAGCTGGGTCATCCCCAGCTTCTTGGCAAGGATCGCAGGCATGGGTCAGCCGACCAGCTTGATCTCGATGTCGACGCCCGCCGGGAGGTGGTCGAGACGCTGGAGCGAGTCGACCGTCTTCGGCGTCGGCTGATGGATGTCGATCAGCCGCTTGTGGGTGCGGATCTCGAAGTGCTCGCGGGAGTCCTTGTCCTTGAAGGGCGAGCGGATCACGCAGTAGATGTTCTTCTCGGTCGGGAGCGGCACGGGACCCGTGACGGTCGCGCCCGTGCGCGTCGCCGTCTCGACGATCTCCTTGGCAGCCGACTCGATGGCCCGGTGGTCGTAGGCCTTGAGGCGAATGCGGATCTTGTTCTGGGTGGCAGTTGCCATGGAAGCTTCTTTCTGGGTCCTACGGCTGTTCCGTCTGACGTCCGGTGTACTGCTTCTTCTCGGGCGCTTGCGCGCTGAGGGCGGATCCCGATCACGACCGGGTTCCGCCCAGGTCCTGCGTGCTGCTGTCTCCTGCGGGTCCTGCGGTTACGGCGTGACGCGCCAGGTGCGCCGCCGGCCGGGGCCGGCGACGCACCCGTCGCAGTCGGTCCTGCGCTAGACGAGCACCTCGGTGACGACGCCCGAGCCGACCGTGCGGCCACCCTCGCGGATGGCGAAGCGGAGGCCCGGATCCATGGCGATCGGCTGGATGAGCTCGATCTCCATCTGGACGTTGTCGCCCGGCATGACCATCTCGGTCCCCTCGGGGAGGTTCGCGACGCCGGTCACGTCCGTGGTGCGGAAGTAGAACTGCGGGCGGTAGCCGGTGAAGAACGGCGTGTGACGGCCACCCTCCTCCTTCTTCAGGACGTAGACCTCCGCCTTGAACTTCGTGTGCGGGTTGATCGAGCCCGGCTTGCAGAGGACCTGCCCGCGCTCGATCTCCTCGCGCTTGGTGCCACGCAGGAGGCAGCCGACGTTCTCGCCCGCGCGACCCTCGTCGAGGATCTTGCGGAACATCTCGACGCCGGTGACGACCGTCTTGGACGAGTCCTTGATGCCGACGATCTCGACCTCGTCGCCCGTGTGGATGATGCCCTGCTCGATGCGGCCGGTCGCGACGGTGCCGCGGCCGGTGATCGAGAAGACGTCCTCGACCGGCATCAGGAACGGCTTGTCGAGGTCGCGGGTCGGCTCCGGGATGTAGCTGTCCAGGTGGCCGGCGAGCTCGATGATCGCGTCCTTGTACTTCTGCTCGCCCTCGAGGGCGCCCGTGGCCGAGCCCTGGACGAACGGGATGTCGTCGCCCGGGAAGTCGTACTCGGAGAGCAGGTCGCGGACCTCGACCTCGACGAGCTCGAGGAGCTCCTCGTCGTCGACCATGTCGACCTTGTTGAGGAACACGACGATGTACGGCACGCCGACCTGACGCGCGAGCAGGATGTGCTCGCGGGTCTGCGGCATCGGGCCGTCGGCGGCGGACACGACCAGGATCGCGCCGTCCATCTGCGCGGCGCCGGTGATCATGTTCTTGACGTAGTCGGCGTGACCCGGGCAGTCGACGTGCGCGTAGTGCCGGTTCTCGGTCTGGTACTCGACGTGGGAGGTCGCGATCGTGATGCCGCGCTCCTTCTCCTCGGGAGCGTTGTCGATCTCGGCGAACGACTTCGCCTCGCCGCCCATGGCCTCCGCCAGGACGGTCGTGATCGCAGCGGTCAGCGTCGTCTTGCCATGGTCGATGTGACCGATGGTCCCGACGTTGACGTGCGGCTTGTCGCGCTCGAACTTCTCCTTGGCCATCTACCTTCGCTCCTCGTGGGGAAAAATCGTCTGCTGGGGTCGGCCCGCCGACTCCTCAGCGAACCAGTGAAAGCTATCTCAGAACTGCGTTTCGTGCGGTCTGGGGTCAGGCCGCGCTCGGGGTGCCCGTCCGGCCCTCGGCGATCTTCTCGGCGAGGTTCGGCGGGACCTCCTCGTACCTCTCGAACTGCATCGTCGAGGACGCGCGCCCCTGCGTGTTGGAGCGCAGGTCGGTGACGTACCCGAACATCTCCGACAGCGGCACGTAGGCCGTGACGGCGAGGGCGTTGCCGCGAGGCTCCTGCCCCTCGACGCGACCGCGACGGCTGGACAGGTCGCCGATGACCGTGCCGAGGAACTCCTCGGGGGTCACGACCTCGACCTTGAAGATCGGCTCGAGCAGCACCGGCTTCGCGCGGCGGCAGGCCTCCTTGAAGGCGATCGAGCCGGCCATCTTGAACGCGATCTCCGAGGAGTCCGTCTCGTGGTACTTGCCGTCGATCAGCGTCACGCGGACGTCGACCATCGGGTAGCCGGCCTTGACGCCGTTGGCCATCGCCTCGGAGCAGCCCTTCTCGACCGAGGGGATGTACTCGGTCGGGACCGAGCCGCCCTTGATCTGGGAGACGAACTCGAAGCCCTCGCCGGGGATCGGCTCGACGTTGATCTGCACGACGCCGTACTGGCCCGAGCCGCCGGTCTGCTTGACGAACTTGCCCTCGACCTTCTCGGCGGTGCCGCGGATGGTCTCGCGGTAGGAGACCTGCGGCTTGCCGACGTTCGCCTCGACGCCGAACTCGCGCTTCATGCGGTCGACGAGGATGTCGAGGTGGAGCTCGCCCATGCCGGAGATCTCGGTCTGGCCGGTCTCCTCGTTGGTGGCGACGACGAAGGTCGGGTCCTCCTCGGCCAGGCGGCCGAGGGCGACGCCCATCTTCTCCTGGTCGGACTTCGTCTTCGGCTCGACGGCCACCTTGATGACCGGCTCCGGGAACTCCATGGACTCGAGCTTGATCGGCTGCTCCGGCGAGCACAGCGTGTCGCCGGTGACGATCTGCTTGATGCCGACGCCCGCGGCGATGTCGCCGGCGTAGACCTCGGTCACGTCCTCGCGGTCGTTGGCGTGCATCATGAGCAGGCGGCCCATGCGCTCGGTCTTGCCGGTGCCGACGTTGAGGACCTTGCCGCCGGACTCGAGGATCCCCGAGTAGACGCGGAAGTAGGTGAGCTTGCCGAAGAACGGGTCGCTCATGATCTTGAACGCGAGCGCCGAGAACGGCTCCTCGTCGCTGGCCGTGCGGGTCGCGGGCTCGCCGTCGGAGCCGTCGCGGTTGGGCACGACGCCCTCCATGGCGGGCACGTCGAGCGGGCTCGGCAGGTAGTCGATGACCGCGTCGAGCAGCGGCTGGACGCCCTTGTTCTTGAACGAGGAGCCGCAGAGGATCGGGGTGATCGCGATGGCGAGGGTCGCCTTGCGGATCGCGGTCTTGATCTGCTCCTCCGGGATCTCGCCGTCCTCGAGGATGAGCTCCATGAGCTCGTCGTCGTAGTTGGAGATCTCGTCAAGCATCTTCTCGCGCGCGTCGGCGGCCTCGTCGGCGAGCTCGGCCGGGATGTCGACGATGTCGATCTCCTTGCCGAGGTCGTCCTTGTAGATCGTCGCCTTCATCGTGACGAGGTCGATGATGCCCTTGAACTCGCCCTCCGCGCCGATCGGCAGCTGGATCGGGACCGGGTTCGCGCCGAGGCGGTCGACCATCGTCTGCACGGACATGGCGAAGTCCGCGCCCATCTTGTCCATCTTGTTGCAGTAGGCGATGCGCGGGACGGAGTACTTGTCCGCCTGACGCCACACCGTCTCGGACTGCGGCTCGACGCCGGCGGCGGCGTCGAACGTCGCGATGGCGCCGTCGAGGACGCGCAGCGAGCGCTCGACCTCGACGGTGAAGTCGACGTGGCCGGGCGTGTCGATGATGTTGATGCGGTGGTTCTGCCACTCGCAGGTGGTCGCAGCGGAGGTGATCGTGATGCCACGCTCCTGCTCCTGCTCCATCCAGTCCATCGTGGCCGCGCCGTCGTGGACCTCACCGATCTTGTGACTGCGACCGGTGTAGTAGAGGATCCGCTCGGTCGTGGTCGTCTTGCCGGCGTCGATGTGCGCCATGATCCCGATGTTCCGGGTCTTCTCGAGGGAATACTTGCGTGGCATGAGTCAGCTTCTCGATCGTCGTGGCAAAAAGAACGGGCCCACTGGGCCCGCGCGTACACCAGGGTGGTCTCCCGAGTGTCGCGCTATGTGGCAGAGGTCTCCATCAGGGCGCAGCCTTCGTCGCCGGGCCGCGCGCGCATGAGCGCGAGAAGTCCGGAAGCGGCGCGGAACCATAGCAGATCGAGGCTGGCCCTCCGGGTCGCTCCGGGCGGTGTCGCCGCGGTCCGCCTGGTGCTCGCCCTCATGGGGTTCGCAGGTGCGGTGCTCGTCGCGGTCACGACCTTCGCCCCGATCATCGAGATCACCATCGGCGGGGGCGGCAACGCCACCGCCGAGTTCGATCCGAGCCTGACCGGCTACGACCGTCACAGCGTCGCGCTGCTGCTGCTCGGGGCGCTCGCCGGGGTGCTCCATCTCGGCGCCGTCCGCGGTGCGCGCCCGGCGATGCTCGCGGTCGCCGCGTGCGGCGTCGCGGTCCTGCTGATCGCGGTCCTCGGCGACGCGCCGGACCTCGACCAGGCCGGTCGCGTCGCCGAGCTCTACGAAGACACGAGCGCCCAGGCGGGCATCGGCTTCTTCCTCGAGACGCTCGGGGGCGCGCTGCTCGCCGTGGCGGGCGTCGGCCTGCTGCTGCTCGGCGGCGGGCAGGCCGCGATCGCCGGGCGACGGACGCCGGGCGGGCCTGCGGTCGCTGCCGAGGACCCGGCGGAACCGGCTTCGGCGCAGGACGTGCCCGCGCGGGCCACGGTCGAGCCGGGTGCGCCGGCGCTCCGCGGCGCGGCGGAGGCGGCGGCCGACGTCCCGGATCCGCCGCGGACCGACGACGAGATGGACGTGCCCGCCGCGCGCGCGGGCACCGGGCCACCGCCGCGGGCGTCCGCGGGCCGGCGACTGGGCGGCGGCCTCGCCGCGGGCGCCGCGAAGGCCCGGCGCGCCCGCGAGGACCAGTCGCGGCGCCGCGCGCAGCGGGCCGAGGCGGAGCGCGCCCGCGAGGCCGCCCGCGCCGAGCGCGCCGCGCAGGCCGCCGAGCGCGAGGAGCAGGCCGCCGCGGTGGCCCGCGCCCGCGACGCCGAGGAGGCCGCGGCGCGCGGGGCTGCCGCGCGCGAGCAGGCGGACCGCGAGCGCGCCGCCGCCGAGCGCGAGGTCGCAGCGCGCGAGCAGGCCGAACGCGCGGCGACGGAGCGCCGCGAGGCGGCAGAGCGCGAGCAGGCCGCGCGCGAGCGCGAGGCCGCCGCGCGGGAGCGGGCCGAACGCGAGCGCGCGTCTGCCGAGCGCGAGGCCGCAGCCCGCGCGCAGGCCGAGCGCGAGCGGTCCGCCGGGCAGGCCCCGGAGGACGGGGCCGCACCTCCGGACGCCCCGCCCGCCGGCGGGACGCTCAGCTTCGACGAGCGCCTGCGCCAGGCCCGGGAGCGCGCGCGGCGCATGCGCGGCGGTCGCTGACCGGCCTCGCGGCGCCGGCGGCCGGTCCGGCCCCCGCCCACGACGGCGTACTGGGTGATCCGGCGCCCACATATGGGCTCGAGATCACCCAGTACGCCCCGGGCCGGGCGCGCACCGACCGAACTGGGTGATCTCGAGCCCGGATATGGCACCCGGATCACCCAGAACCGCGGGGCCGAGCGGCGGGCCCGCGACGTCACACGCGGCCCCGCACCAGGAGGCGCCCGGCCCGCCGCGCCTCCCCCGCCGCGCCTCCCCCGCCGCGCGTTCCCCGCCGCGCCTACCCCGCACGCGCCCGGACGCGCCGCACGCCGCCGGGCGCGCCGCACGCCGCCGGGCGCGCCGCACGCCGCCGGGCGCGCCTGGCCGCGCGCGCCCGCTTCGCCCGGGCGTCGCAGGCACGCTCCGCGACGACCCGGGCGGGCGCGCGCCCGCCCACCCGGGGCCGAACTGGGTGAGCGCGAGCCCGTATCTCGCCCGCAGATCAGCCAGAACGAGCGCTCGGAGCGGCGGCGGCCGGGCGTCCCGCAACGACGAACGCCGCCCCGGCGATGGGGCGGCGTTCGGTCCGGCTCAGATGGTGCGGGCGACTACCAGCGGTAGTGCGCGAAGGCCTTGTTGGCCTGCGCCATGCGGTAGATGTCGTCCTTGCGCTTGTAGGCGCCGCCCTGGTTGTTCTGGGCGTCGAGGAGCTCGTTGGCGAGACGCTGGGCCATCGTCTTCTCGCGACGCTGGCGGGCGAACTCGGCGAGCCAGCGGATCGCGAGCGTGCGCGCACGGCGGGCCGGGACCTCCACCGGGACCTGGTAGGTCGCGCCGCCGACGCGGCGGGAGCGGACCTCGAGGTTCGGCGTCAGCGCCTTGATCGAGAGCTCGAGCGCCTCGACGGGGTCCTTGCCGGTCTTCTCCGACAGGATCGCGAGGGCGTCGTAGACGATCCGCTCGGCGGTGGACTTCTTGCCGTCGAGCATGATCTTGTTGATCAGCTGCTGGACGAGGCGGGAGCGGTGGACGGCGTCCGGCTCGATCGTCCGGATCTGCGCGGCTGCGCGGCGGGGCATCAGGTACCTACTTGCTCTTCTTGACCCCGTACTGCGACCGCGCCTTCTTGCGATCGCTGACGCCGGCGGCGTCGAGGGTCCCACGGACGACCTTGTAGCGCACGCCCGGCAGATCCTTGACGCGGCCACCGCGCACGAGCACGACGGAGTGCTCCTGCAGGTTGTGCCCCTCGCCCGGGATGTAGGCCGTGACCTCGATGCCACCGGAGATGCGGACACGCGCCACCTTGCGGAGGGCCGAGTTCGGCTTCTTCGGCGTCGTCGTGTACACGCGGGTGCAGACGCCGCGACGCTGCGGGGCGGCGGTCTTCTTCTTGCGGCCCTTGCCGGACTTGAGGCCCGGGGTGGACAGCTTCTTGCTCTTCGGCGTGCGACCCTTGCGGATCAGCTGGCTGGTCGTAGGCATGCGACCGGGGAGAGTAGCAACGATCGTTCGGCGGCGACCCGTGCCCCTCCGAGGGGGCCGCCAGGCGACCGCGCCGGTCTCCCTCGCGTGGTAAGAACCGGTCATGGCCTCCGCCAACCCGATCCGCCACCTCGGCTCGCAGCTCGAAGCGCTCGCCAACTCGCTGGCGGTCCTCCCGTCGGTCGGTCGGCAGCTCACGCTGATGCGACGCGAGGTCAAGGGACTGCGGCAGGACATCGGCGAGCTGCCCGACCTGATCCGCGAGCTGACGACCGTCGTGACGCGCATGGCGGACGAGGTCGAGGGCATGCACCGCGACGTCGTGGTCATCGGGGACCGGGTGCAGCCGCTCGCCTCGCAGCTCGAGCCGCTCGCGCCGTCGCTGGGCTCCCTCGAGCCGAACCTCGAGCGCATGCTCGGAGAGATCAACGGCCTGCGCACCGATCTCGGTCGCCTGCCGTTCATGGGTCGCGGCGGCCGCGGACGCCGCGCGCCCGAGCGTCCCGGTGCCGCACCGGTCGAGGACGACGACGTCGCCCTGCGCTCGGCCGACGCGAGCTAGTCCTCGGGCCGCGGGCTAGCCCGCGAGGCCGGCCAGCGCCTCGACGGCCGGGACGTGCTCGCGGCCCTGGTCGCGCGCGACCGGCTCGTAGGTGACCGCGCCCGCGGCGACGTTCAGCCCCGCGAGGAAGCCCGGGTCGGCCTCCAGCGCGCCTCGCGCGCCGGCGCTCGCGAGCCGCACGACGTACGGCATCGTCGCGTTCGTCAGCGCGAAGGTCGAGGTGATCGGGACCGCGCCGGGCATGTTCGCCACGCAGTAGTGGGTCACGCCGTCGACCTCGTAGGTCGGGTCGGAGTGCGTGGTCGGCCGCGACGTCTCGAAGCAGCCGCCCTGGTCGATCGAGACGTCGACGAGGACCGCGTTGCGCTTCATCAGCCCGAGATGCTCGCGGGTGATGACGTGCGGGGCCTTCGCGCCGTGGACGAGCACCGCGCCGATCACCAGATCGGCCTCCGGGAGCAGGCGCTCGACGTTCAGGGTCGTGGAGAACACGGTCGAGCACCGGTTGTTCAGGAGGAAGTCGACCTCGCGCAGCCGGTCGATGTTGCGGTCCAGGACGTAGGTCTCGGCGCCCATGCCGATCGCGATCTCCGCGGCGGTGAGGCCGACGACCCCCGCCCCGATCACCACGACCTTGCCGGCCGCGACCCCGGGCACCCCGCCGAGCAGCAGGCCACGTCCCCCGAGCGGCTTCTCCAGCATGAACGCGCCCGCCTGCGTCGCGATCTTGCCGGCGACCTCGCTCATCGGGGCCAGCAGCGGCAGCCGGCCCTGCGGGTCCTCGACGGTCTCGTAGGCGATGCAGGTGGCGCCGCTGTCCATCAGGCCCTGGGTGAGGGCGGTGTCGGGCGCGAGGTGCAGGTAGGTGAAGAGCACGTGGTCGGGGCGCAGCCGCGCGACCTCGACCGGCTGGGGCTCCTTGACCTTCACGATCATGCCCGCCTGCTCGAAGACCGCGTCGGCGTCGGGGAGGATCCGGGCGCCCTGGGCGACGTACTCGTCGTCGGTGATCGCCGATCCCTCCCCCGCGCCCTGCTGCACGACCACCTCGTGGCCGCGGTCGACGAGCTCGCGCACCCCGGCGGGGGTCAGCGCGACGCGGTACTCGTCGGTCTTGATCTCGGTCGGGACGCCCACGGTGGTCATGTGCGTGATCATCGACCTCGACGACGGACCCGACAAGCTCTACGCTTGATGACCGTGAATCCGGATGCACTGGACCCGATCAACCGTGATCTCCTCCGTCTGCTCGGCGAGAACGGACGTGCGAGCTTTACCGAGCTCGGCGCGGCGGTCGGACTGAGCCCGCACGCGACCGCGGAGCGGGTGCGCCGCCTGCAGGAGTCGGGCGTCCTGCGGGGCTTCACCGCGATCGTCGACCACGCCGCGATCGGCGGCGGCCTCGAGGCGCTGATCGACGTGCGGCTGCTCGCCGCGACGCCGCCAGAGCGCTTCGAGGAGTTCGTCGCGACCCTGCCCGACGCGCGCGAGATGTGGTTCGTGACCGGCCGCTACGACTACGAGCTGCGCGTCACGTGCGCGGACCCGGAGGCGCTCGACGGGACCGTCCGCGCGATCCGCCAGCGCGGGGGCGTCGCCGCGACGGAGACCCGGATCGTCATGCGCTCCCGCCGCTTCCCCGTCGCCTGAGCGACGGTCCGGTCAGCGCCGGCCGCCGTCGCCCGCCGACGCGGGCGCCATCTCGCGGCCGCGCAGCGCGAGCCAGAACTCGATGCGGTCGCGGGCCCGGCCGAGGTCGCGACCGGTGATCTCCTCGATCTTGCGGATCCGGTAGCGCAGCGTGTGGCGGTGGCAGTACAGCAGTCGCGCGGCCGCCTCCCACTGGCCGTTGCACTCGATGAAGGCCTCGAGCGAGCGCATCAGCTCGCCGCCGTAGTGGCCCTCTCCCTCCTCGATCGGGCCGAGCATCGACTCGCAGAAGAGCCGCAGCGCGTCGGTGTCCTGGAGGGCGAGCAGCAGCTGGAAGGAGCCGAGATCGCGGTAGGTCGCGACGCGTCCCGGCTCGCCGCCGGCCGCGCCGTTGCGGTTGGGGGTCGGGTCGGCACCGAGCTCCCGGGCCTCGAGCGCGCAGCGCGCCTCGTGCCAGGCCTCGCGCGCGCGGCCGGCGGGGACGCCGCGCCCGGCGCCCGCCAGCGGGTCGCGGCCGAGCGTGGTGGCCACGCGCGCGACGATCCGCTCGCAGGTGTCGAAGAGCTCCTCGTCGAGGAAGCCGGGGAGCAGCACGCCGACGAAGCGGCCGGTCGTGGCGACGAGGCCGCTGACCGCCTCGGCCCGCAGCGCGTCCGCCACCGCGCTCTCGACCGCCGTGGGCGGCGCGGTCGCGGGCTGGCTCGGCCCGCTGCCGGGCACCGCGAGCGCCAGCGCGGTGATGCGGCCGCCCAGGCCGAACGGCTCGAGGCGGCGCTGCAGCTCCGGCCCGTCGACCTCGCCGGCGACGATCTCGCTGAGCACGTCCCCGGCGAGCCGGCGCTCGGTCGCGTCGGCCACGCGGACGCGCAGCAGCTCGAGCGCGACGACGGTGACGGCCTGGTGGAGGATCAGCCGGTCGATCTCCGCCAGCCCGCCCTGGTCCTTGGCCGCGACGAGCCACGCCTGCGGCACCGTGCCCGGCGCGGCACCCGGGCTCGCGACCGGGAGCGCGAGGGCGCGACCGCCGAGCGACGGGGTGGTCGGCAGGAACTCGCGGCTCTCGCCGCGGCGCGCGCGCTCGCGCAGCTCCTCCCCCAGCGAGGCGAGGAGCTCGGCGTCCGCGTCGCGCCGGAAGGTGCGATGGGCCAGCGGCTCCCCGCGGCCGTCGAAGACCAGCGCGGCCCCTCCGATCAGCGTCGCCAGCTGACCGGCGATCGCCTCCAGGCCACGCTCGGACAGCACGATCCGCTGGAGCCGCTCCTGCGCGACGATCGACCGCTGCAGCAGCGCGTATTGCTCGTTGACCAGCCGCGTGAACGCCCGCTCGGTGAGCGCGATGAACGGCAGCTCGTACGGGACCTCGAACAGCGGGAAGCCCGCGTCGGCCGCCGCCTGCACCATCGCGGCGGGCACCTCGTCGTGCCCGAACCCGGTGCCCACCCCGAGGCCGGCGAGGCCGTGGTCGGCCAGCCGCTCGACGAACGCGCGCTGCGCGGCGGGCTTGCTGCCCAGCGCCATGCCCGTGGTCAGCAGCAGCTCGCCGCCGCTGAGGAACGGCGTCGGGTCCGGCAGCTCGGTGATGTGCACCCAGCGGACCGGCTGGTCGGCCGCCTCCTCCCCGGCGAGGAGGCGCACGTCCAGATCGGCGAGCAGTTCGCTGACCGTCAGCATCAGAGCCGGGTCGAGGCCTCCTCGAGCACCGGGCGCAGGATCGACTCGATCTCCGCGAAGTGCTCGGGTCCGGAGATCAGCGGCGGGGACAGCTGGATGACCGGGTCGCCACGGTCGTCGGCCCGGCAGATCAGTCCGCGGCGGAACAGCTCGCCGGAGAGGAAGCCGCGCAGCAGCGACTCGGCCTCGTCGCGCGAGAACGACGCCTTCGTCTCGCGGTCCTTGACGAGCTCGATCGCCTGGAAGTACCCGGCACCGCGGACGTCGCCGACGATCGGGATGTCCCGCAGCGACTCGAGCATCGCCCGGAACTCGCCCTCGTGCTCGCGGACGTTCTCGAGGATCCCCTCCTGCTCGAACACGTCGAGGTTCGCCATCGCGACCGCGGCGCACATCGGGTGCCCGCCCCAGGTGAAGCCGTGGGCGAAGCTGTTGGTCCCCTCCAGGAACGGCTCCATCAGCCGGTCGGAGGCGAGCACCGCCCCCATCGGGGCGTAGGAGCTCGTGAGGCCCTTCGCGGTCGTGATGATGTCCGGCTGGTAGCCGTAGCGCTGGGCGCCGAACCACTCGCCCAGGCGCCCGAACGCGCAGATGACCTCGTCGCTGATCAGCAGGACGTCGCGCTCGTCGCAGATCTCGCGCACGCGCTGGAAGTAGCCCTCCGGCGGGGTGAAGCAGCCGCCGGCGTTCTGGACCGGCTCGAGGATGACCGCGGCGACGGTGTCCGCGCCCTCGAAGTCGATCCGCTTGGCGATCGCCTCGGCGAGGTTCTCCACGCCGTAGCCGGGGGCGAGCCGGTACAGGTTGGTGTTGGGGACGTGGCAGCCGCCGGGCGTGAACGGCTCGAACGGCTGGCGCAGGCCGGTGATGCCGGTCGCGGTGAGCGCGCCGAGCGTGGTGCCGTGGTAGGCGGTCTCGCGGGCGATGATCTTGGTCTTCGTCGGGTTGCCCGTGAGCTTGTGGTACTGGCGCACGAGCTTGATCGCGGACTCGACGGACTCGCCGCCACCGCTGGTGAAGAAGACGCGGTTGAGGTCGCCGGGCGCGAGGTCGGCGAGCCGGGCGGCGAGCTCGATCGCCCGCGGGTGCGCGTAGGACCAGGTGGTGAAGAAGCCGAGCTCGCGCGCCTGGTCGGCTCCGGCCTGCGCGACGTCGTGGCGGCCGTGCCCGATGTTCACGCAGAACAGCGCGCTCAGGCCGTCGAAGTAGCGGTTGCCGTGCTCGTCCCAGACGTAGCAGCCGTCGCCCTTGACGATGATCGGGATCTCCGCCCCGGCGTCGTAGGCGCCCATCCGGCTGAAGTGCATCCACAGGTGCCGCTTGGCGAGCTCCTGCAGGTCCCTGGTCTTCGGCTGCTCCGTCGTGGCCATCGCGCGTTCCTTTGGACGATCCGGCCATCGGGTGGCCGATCTGGACAACGTACTGTCCGCGGACGGTATCCACCACCCCCGGTGTGCACGGAGGCAGAACTGCGACGGGCGGGCGTGCCGCTCAGGCGGTCGCGGCGACGGCGCGGCCCTGCCCGGAGGCGGCCGCGGCGGTCGACCGGATCGGAGCAGGCGTGAGCGCGCTCGCGACGATGACCATGAGGAACGCCAGGGCCGAGACGGCGATGCCGACCGCGTCGCCGGGCATCGGGTCGCCGAAGACGATGATGCCGCCGGCGATGCAGGAGATGTTCGCCGCCGTGCCGGTGATCGCGATGACCTCGACCGCGCCGCCGTCCTGCAGCGACCGGGCCGACGCGTAGAACGCGGTGGCCGACGCGCAGACCGCGACGAGCAGCCAGGGGCTGAGCAGCGCGCCGATGCCGTCGAAGCCGACGAGCTCGGTGAGCGCCTTCACGGCGATGTTGCAGACGCCGAAGAGGATGCCGGTGGCGGCCGCGAGCATGATCCCGTGGTGCTCGCGCTTGGCGCCGGCACGCGGGCCGAGCAGCAGCAGCGCGCCGAGGCCGATGAGCCCGCCCTGGAAGGCGACCATCGCCTGCAGGGAGAAGCCGTCGGCACCGTGACCACCGGGCATCGTGAACGCCAGCGCGGCGAGGCCGACGCCGGTGAGGCCGAGCCCCCACCACTGGCGCCGCTCGACGGCGAAGCCGAAGATGCGGTCCGCCATCACGGCGATGAGGACGACGCCGCCCGAGAGCACGACCTGGACGGTCGAGAGCGGGGCGAGCGCGATCGCGCCGACGTGCAGCACCCAGCCGACGAGGCCGAGGAGCATGCCGAGCGCGAACCACTTGGAGCGCCACAGGTTGGCCGCGGTCCGCAGCGGATGGCGGACGTCGACGGTGGGGACCTCGTTGCAGCCTCGGTGCTTGTAGAAGAAGCCGAGGTTCGCCGCCAGGGCGCAGAGCAGGGCGAGGAGGATTCCGAGCTGAATGGTCATACAGGGGGGAGCGTGGGCCGGGCCACCGCGGTTCGGGAGCGGTGGTAGTGGTCAAGCCCTACATCGACCGGTCCGGTCGACGGCTTGACCGCGGCCGACGAATTCGAGGGTAGCGGGTCCTCACGAGAAGTACGCCGATGGGGCAGAAAGGTCACCATGTGGTCACAGATGCGCTGCAAACCGCTGCTTCTCGTCGACGTCGACGGGGTCATCTCGCTCTTCGGATTCACCATGGACAGCTGTCCGACCGGATCCTGGCACCAGATCGACGGGGTCGCCCACCTCCTTTCGGGCGAAGCCGCGGAGCACCTTCTCGACCTGATGTCGGTGTACGAGCTCGTCTGGTGCACGGGTTGGGAGGAGCGGGCCGACGAGCACCTGCCGACGCTCCTGGGGCTGCCGCGCCTTCCGTGGCTGTCGTTCGACCGCAATCCGGGGAAGGGCAACGCGCACTGGAAGCTCGCCGCGATCGACGCGCACTGCGGCGACCGACCCGCCGCCTGGCTCGACGACGCGCTCGACGCCGGCTGCGAGGAGTGGGCGCGGGAGCGCTCCGCCCGTGGCGCCCCGACGCTGCTGGTCCGCACGCGGCCCGAGGTCGGGCTCACCCGGACCGAGCGCGACACGCTCCACGCCTGGGCCGCTCAGCTCCAGACCTGACGCACCGTCACCTCGTAGCCCGCCGCGACCCCGGCGGCCTCGACGGCCAGCGCCCGGCCCGCGTCGCTGCGCTGGACGAAGCGCAGCTCCGACGGGCCGACCACCCCGGACCAGGCGCGATGGAACGCCTCCGCGCGGTCGGCGCGCCGCGCGAGGTCGTCGGGGACGGCGTGCCAGCGCTCGTCCAGGGGCGGGCGCCGGCGCAGGACGCGGGCGAGCATGCCCAGCGGGCCGCGTCCCGGGACCCGCATCGGCCGCGACACGAGGTAGCGCGGGGACTCCACGACGCCGAGCAGCTGCTCGAGGGCGGTCGCGAGCAGCGCGGCGTGCTCCGGGGTGCCACGCCGCAGGCGGCAGCGCAGGTAGCCGTCGCTGCGCGGCTCCACGACGAGCGAGTCCGCGACATCGCGCGGGAGCTCGCCGAGCGCCGCGTACGCCTCGACCACCGCGTGGGCGGCCCCGTCCAGCGGCGGCAGCGGCGGCGCGAGCGCGGCCGCACGGCGCAGTCGCAGGCCCGCCCACAGCCCGGCCCCCGGGACGGCGAGCAGGCCCGCCAGCCCCACCGGGCCGGCGAGCGCCGTCCCCGCGGCGACCGCGAGCGCCCCGCCCGCCGCGGTCAGCACGGGGGCGCGCTGCGACAGCGGCAGGGCCGCCTGCACGCCCGCGTCCCGCGCCGTCTCCCCCGCCGCGAGGTCCTCGCGCACCGGCCGGACGGTGACCGTCGGCCGCTCCACCGCCTCGTAGGGCGTGCCGATCGCCCAGCGCTCGCGCGCGCCGGCGTGGTCGGCCGCGCGGGCCCGCATCGCCCGGTCGACCACGGCGAGCTCCGCCGCCACGGGCGGCGTGAACGGCCCGAGCAGCGGGTGCACGTGCGAGGGCCCCGCCTCGATCACCCCGTCCTCCGCGGGCGCCAGCAGGTGGGCGTGCTTGCGCACGAACCGCCGGTAGTCCGCCGCACCGCGCGCGAGGTCGGCGGCGACGCACACCACGTCCCAGTTCGAGGCGATCTTCTCCGGCCGCTGCGGATCCAGACGCAGCGAGCGCCCGCGCATCTGGCGCACGCTGACCCCGGTGGTCGCGACCGTCAGGTCGACGAGGACGTTGACGCACGGCGCGTCCCACCCCTCCCCCAGGAGCGCGCGCGTCCCGACCAGCGTGCGCGTGTGCCCGGCGGTCAGCGCCGCGGTCGCCCGCGGCACCCAGTCGCGCGGCGTCCACGGCCCCGCCCCCGGCCGCAGCTCGACGAGGCCGTCCGCGTCCGGGTCCGGCACGACTGCCGGCGCGATGTCCAGCGCCGCGGCGAGCGCCTCGTGGTCCTCCGGCACGCAGCGCAACGCCCGGCCGCTGACCAGCAGCGGGCGCAGGGGCGCCGTGCGGAGGTCCTCCGCGAGCGCGAGGACCGCGCGCGCGGCCGTCCCCGCCGTCGCGTCGAGGACCCCGGTGAGCGCCCCGTCGGCGCGACGCTCCGCCCGCTCGGCGTCGCACAGGACGCAGGCGCGCAGGGTCTCCCCGCGCGCCTCGTCCTCGCAGGCGAGGACCTCCACGAGCGCCAGCGGCTTGGCGGCCGAGGAGGTCAGCAGCCGGTCGACCTCCGAGCGGCCGCGCCGGATCCCCTGTCGCGTCAGGGTGAAGCCCAGGTCGCGCAGCGCCGCGCCGATCGCCTCGTGACGGGCGGCCGCCGCCGGCGACGGGTCCGCCGCGAGCGCGCCGAGCGCGTAGTCCTCCAGCAGCACGAGCCAGTCGTCGAGGTCCGGCGGCTCACGGAACGCCTCGCCGCGCGGCGCCCCCGGCGGCGGGGCGAGCCCGGCCGAGAGCAGGAACCGCACGCCCGCCCGGGCCAGCGCGGGACGGCGACGCTGGAAGGTCCCCCACGGCACCTCCGCCGCCCCGTCGGCCGCTCCCCGCTCGCGCATCCGTCGCAGCACCCACGCCGGGAAGGACAGCGGCGCCGGGATCCCGTCGGGCGCCGGGACCTCGTCGTGCAGGGCGGTGACGAGCTCGGCGAAGCGGACGTCGTGCTCGGCGAGCCAGGCCCGCTCGGAGGCCAGCGGCGCGCAGAACCAGGCGAGCTCCTGGTACGGGGCGAGGAAGCCGTCACGGACCACGGCGGGGGTCGGAACCGAGAAGTCGACCGGGCCGAGCAGCGCCTCGTAGAGCTCGCCCTCCGCCGCGGTCAGCTCCGCCGGCGGGGTCGCGGTGAGCCCGACGACCAGCTCCGCGTCGAGCTGCGCGAGGACCGCGCGCACGACGTAGCCCCACAGCGACGCGAGGTGGTGGCACTCGTCGAGGACCACGGTCGCAGTGCCGGCGGCCCGCAGCGCGGCGACACGCTCCCGCGCCCCGCGGTCCAACAGGTCGGCGAGCGCCAGGTCGGGGTGCTCCCCGCGGGCCACCTCGCGCTTGATCGCCGCGACGATCCGCGAGACCTGCGCGCTGCGGCGCCGCTCCGCCTCCCCCGTCCAGTCCGCGGCCGCCGCGGCGACCGCCTGCTCGGACTCGCCCGTGGCCGCCGCGCGCTCCGCCGTCCAGCGGGCCTGCGCGAGCTCGCGCAGCGCAGCCCCCGGGTCCTCCAGACGGCACAGCGCCTGGTACGTGAGCACGGAGATCGGCGCGTCGCGGTCGAGCTCGGTCCGCACGAGGCCCGCGCCCCCGCAGCGGCCGATCTGGGCGACCCACTGGGCCTGGATCGCCTGGTTGGGCACGAGCACGAGCGCCGGGCCGCCGCGGCGGCGGACGAGCTCCAGGCCGATCACCGTCTTCCCGGACCCCGGGGGCGCGACGAGGTGCGTGCGCCGACGACCGGCGGCGCGGTCGGCCTCGAACGCCGCGAACGCGAGCTCCTGGTAGCGGCGCCAGGTGCCGGGGAAGCGCAGGTCCGCGACGGTCACGCGCCCACCCTAGAACGGCGAAGGCCCGCCGGAGCGGGCCTTCGCGTCAGGTCACGTGCGGACCGCTCAGTCCTCGGACGGGATGTCCAGGTCGGCGAGCTCCTCGGCGAAGCCGGGATCCGTGCCGCCCACCCCGATGTCCTCGAGCTGGCTGATGTCGTCGCTGAACGAGGAGCCGAAGCCGCCGAGGCCGCCGTCGCCCTCCAGCAGCTCCGCGGCGATCTCGTCCTGGTCGAGCAGCCCGACGTCGTCCATCGCGCGGGGCAGCGGCTCCGACGGCTCGATCTCGATCCGGCGGTAGCGCTTGAGGCCCGTGGCCGCCGGGATCAGCTTCCCGATGATCACGTTCTCCTTCAGGCCGTTGAGGGTGTCCTTCTTGCCCTCGAGCGCGGCGTCGGTCAGGACCTTCGTCGTCTCCTGGAACGAGGCCGCCGACAGGAACGAGTCGGTGTTCAGGGAGGCCTTGGTGATGCCGAGGATGATCTCCTCGAACTGGGCCTGCTCGCCCTTGGCCTTCTTGATCTTCTCGTTCTCGTCGCGGAACTCGTAGCGGTCGACGAGCGCACCGGGCAGGTAGGCGGTGTCGCCCTTCTGGTCCACGCGGACCTTCTTGAGCATCTGCCGCACGATCAGCTCGATGTGCTTGTCGTTGATGTCCACGCCCTGGGACTTGTAGACCTCCTGCACCTCCTTGACGAGGTAGCGCTCGGTCTCCGTCCGGCCGCGCAGGCGCAGCAGGTCGTGCGGGTAGAGGGAGCCCTCGGAGAGCTGCCGCCCCGCCTTCACCGACTCGCCGTCCTCGACGAACAGGCGCGTGCGCGGCGGGAACTTGTAGGGGTGCTCCTCGCCGGCCTCGTCGGTGACGGTGACGAGGGTCTCCTTGTCGGACTTCTCGACCCGGGCCACGCCGTCCTGCTCGGCGATCTGCGCGAGGCCCTTCGGCTTGCGGGCCTCGAACAGCTCGACGACGCGCGGGAGGCCGTGCGTGATGTCCGCGCCGGCGACGCCGCCGGTGTGGAACGTCCGCATGGTCAGCTGCGTGCCGGGCTCGCCGATCGACTGCGCCGCGATGATGCCGACGGCGTCACCGATCTGCGCGGTCTTGCCGGACGCCATCGAGCGGCCGTAGCACGCCTGGCACACGCCGGTCTCGGCGATGCACTTCAGCGTCGAGCGGACCGCGATGCGGGGCGCCTCGACCTGGTTGGGCGACGCGCGGTGCGCCTCGAGCTCGGCGGTGAACGCCTCGCCGATGGCGGCCGCCTCGGCCCGGTCGATCTCGTTGCCCTTCTTGACGATGGTGCCGTCCGGCCCCTTGACGTCCTCGGCGGCGATGCGGCCGATGAGGTTGTCGTTGACCTCGCCCGTGGCGGTGTACGCCTCGAGGGTGATGAACTCCTTCGTCCCGCAGTCCGGCTCGCGGATGATCACGTCCTGCGCGACGTCGACGAGACGGCGCGTCAGGTAGCCGGAGTCCGCGGTGCGCAGCGCGGTGTCCGCGAGGCCCTTGCGGGCGCCGTGGGTGGAGATGAAGTACTCCAGGACGGTCAGGCCCTCCATGAAGTTCGACCGGATCGGCCGGTTGGCGATGATCTCGCCCTTCGGGTTGGCCATCAGGCCGCGCATGCCGGCCAGCTGACGGATCTGCTTGAAGGAGCCACGCGCCCCGCTGTCGGCCATCATGAAGATGGAGTTCAGCTGGTCGAAGTTCTCCTGCATGGCGTCCGCGACCTCCTCGGTCGCGCCGTTCCACTGGTCCACGACCTTCTCGTGGAGCTCCTCGGCCGTGATCAGGCCCATGTCGTACTGGTCGTTGAGCTCGCCGACGAGCGCCTCGTGCTTGTCGAGGATCTCCTGCTTGTTCGGCGGGATGATCACGTCGTTCTTCGAGACGGTGATGCCGGCCAGCGTCGAGTACTTGAACCCGAGGTCCTTGAACGCGTCGAGGACCAGCGCGACCGCCGGGGCGCCGTACGCCTGGACGAGCGCGTCGATGACCTTCACCGTGTCGCGCTTCTTCATCGGCTGGTTGACGAACGCGTACTCGGCCGGGTCGAACTTCTCGCCGAGGGCCTCCTCCAGCGCCCGCTCGATGCGGTCGTTGTAGATGATCCGGCCGACGGTCGTGAGGACGTGACCGCCCTGACGCCCGACCGGGCGGAACTCCGCGAGGGTGTGCAGGCCGACGACCTTCGCCTCGTAGGAGAGCTCGGCCTCCTGCGCGCTGCGGAAGACGTGCGGGCGCTCCTGCCCCGCCGGCCAGTCGCCGGACTTCAGCTTGCCCTGGAGCTCGGCGAGCTCGCCCGGCTCCGGCCCGAGCGTCAGGTAGTAGGCGCCGAGCACCATGTCCTGCGTCGGGGTGGCCAGCGGCGCGCCGTGCGCGGGGGACAGGATGTTGTTCGAGGAGAGCATGAGGATCCGGGCCTCCGCCTGCGCCTCGGCGCTCAGCGGGAGATGGACCGCCATCTGGTCGCCGTCGAAGTCCGCGTTGAACGCGGAGCAGACGAGCGGGTGGACCTGGATGGCCTTGCCCTCGACGAGCACCGGCTCGAAGGCCTGGATGCCGAGGCGGTGGAGCGTGGGCGCGCGGTTGAGCAGCACCGGGTGCTCGTGGATGACCTGCTCGAGGACGTCCCAGACCTCGGGGATCATCGAGTCGACCATCTTCTTGGCGGCCTTGATGTTCTGCGCCGCCTTGCGCTCGACGAGCTGGGCCATGATGAACGGCTTGAACAGCTCGAGCGCCATGAGCTTCGGCAGGCCGCACTGGTGCAGGCGCAGGTACGGGCCGGCCACGATGACCGAGCGGCCCGAGTAGTCCACGCGCTTGCCGAGCAGGTTCTGACGGAACCGGCCCTGCTTGCCCTTGAGCATGTCCGAGAGCGACTTCAGCGGGCGGTTGCCCGGGCCCGTGACGGGCCGGCCGCGACGGCCGTTGTCGAACAGCGCGTCGACGGCCTCCTGCAGCATGCGCTTCTCGTTGTTGACGATGATCTCCGGCGCGCCGAGGTCGAGCAGCCGCTTGAGGCGGTTGTTGCGGTTGATGACGCGGCGGTAGAGGTCGTTGAGGTCGGAGGTCGCGAAGCGGCCACCGTCCAGCTGGACCATCGGGCGCAGCTCCGGCGGGATCACCGGGACGGCCTCGAGGATCATCATCTCGGGCTTGTTGCGCGGCTCCTCGCCCGGGGCGTCCGGGAGGAACGCGGACAGCACCTTCAGGCGCTTGACCGCGCGGGCCTGCTTCTGGCCCTTGCCGTTCTTGACGAGGTCGGAGAGGAACTCCTCCTCGTGCTCGAGCACGAAGCCGGGGGCGTCCTGCGGGCGCATGTCGTCACCGGGGGTGCGGTCCGGGTCGACGTCGCGCGGCTTGGCGGCCACGTCGTAGGCGGGCTTGGTCTGCAGCAGCTCGCGGACGTGCTCGGCGCCCATGCCGCCGCCGAAGTACTCGCCGAAGCCGTACGGGGAGCCGAAGCGGTGCTTGAGCTCGCGGAAGAACGTCTCGTCGGCGATGAGCTTCTTCGGGACGAACTCGTCCTTGTCGATCGCCTTCTCGACGTACGTGTTCAGCGGCCACTCCTCGCCCTCGGCGGGCGGTTCGTCGGCGGGCTCGTTCTTGTTGGCGAAGAGCTTCCAGACCTCCTTGAGGCGCATGCGCGCGTCCTCGTAGTAGGCCTCGGTGTCGTCGATGTCCGTCGCGAAGGTCTTCTTGACCTCGTTCTGGAGCTTCTTGCGCTCGTCGTCGGAGAGCTTCTTGACGTTGATCTCCAGCGACTCCGCCCAGAGGTGGTCCTCGTCGCCGAAGGCGCCCTGGCTGCCGTCGTCGAGGTACGCCAGGCGCGCCTCGCGGGAGGTGCGGAGCTCCTCGACGCGCTCCTTCTGCTCGGCGAGCAGGCGGTCGAGCTCCTCCTGCATCTGGGCCTCGAGCTGGGGCAGGTCGCGCCAGCGGGCCTCCTGGTCGACCCAGGTGATGACCGACGCCGCGAAGTACAGGATCTTCTCGAGCTCCTTGGGAGCCATGTCGAGGAGGTAGCCGATGCGGCTCGGGACGCCCTTGAAGAACCAGATGTGGCTGACGGGGGCGGCGAGGTCGATGTGGCCCATCCGCTCACGGCGGACCTTCGACCGCGTCACCTCGACGCCGCAGCGCTCGCAGACGATGCCCTTGTAGCGGACGCGCTTGTACTTGCCGCAGTAGCACTCCCAGTCCTTGGTCGGACCGAAGATGCGCTCGCAGAAGAGGCCGTCCTTCTCCGGCTTCAGCGTGCGGTAGTTGATGGTCTCCGGCTTGATGACCTCACCCGAGGACCAGGCACGGATCTGCTTGCTGGACGCGAGTCCGATCTCGATGGCGTCGAAGTTGTTGATGTCAATCATGTGACTAGGCCTCCGCCCCGTCCAGGTCCACGTCGATGTCGATGTCCGAGTCCGCGTCGTCGTCCGCGTCGCCCTCGGGCTGGTTGGCGGCATCCACCTCGGGGTCCTCGACCTCCGAGGTCTCGCCCGTCGCGGCGCGCACGCCGGACAGGTCGATGCCGAGCTCCTCGGCGGCGCGCAGGAGGTCGTCGTCCTCCTCGCCCACCTCGGCGCTCTGGCCCTCCTCGGAGACGACGTTGACGTCGAGCGCCAGCGACTGCATCTCCTTGAGCAGGACCTTGAAGGACTCGGGGATCGACGGCTCGGCGATGTTCTCGCCCTTGACGATCGCCTCGTAGGCCTTCACGCGTCCGACCGTGTCGTCGGACTTGATGGTCAGCATCTCCTGCAGCGTGTAGGCGGCGCCGTACGCCTCGAGCGCCCAGACCTCCATCTCGCCGAAGCGCTGACCGCCGAACTGCGCCTTGCCGCCCAGCGGCTGCTGGGTGACGAGCGAGTACGGGCCCGTCGAGCGCGCGTGGATCTTGTCGTCGACGAGGTGGTGCAGCTTCAGGATGTACATGTAGCCGACCGTGACCTGCTGCTCGAACGGCTCACCGGTGCGGCCGTTGTAGAGCGTGAACTTGCCCGACGCGCGCCGGCCCTCGGGGCGGCTCTCGTCGACGTCCATGCGGATCGGCCCGCCCGCGGCGGTGTGCTCCTTCTGCCACTGCACGAGCGCGTTGTCGACGTCCGCGACCGCGGCACCGTCGAACACGGGGGTGGCGGTGTAGACCTTGCCCATGCGCCCGTTCTTCTGCGGGTGGCTGCGGCTGATCTTGTACGCCTCGGTGCCGTCGTCGTACCAGCCCTCCGCGGCGGCCCACCCGAGGTGGGTCTCCAGCAGCTGACCGACGTTCATGCGCGACGGGACGCCCAGCGGGTTGAGGATGACGTCGACCGGCGTGCCGTCCTCGAGGAACGGCATGTCGTGCTCGTCGACGATCTTCGAGATGACGCCCTTGTTGCCGTGGCGGCCGGCGAGCTTGTCGCCCTCGGAGATCTTGCGCTTCTTCGCGACGAAGACGCGCACGAGCTCGTTGACGCCGGGCGGCAGGTCGTCGCCGTTGTCGCGGCTGAAGGTCATGACGTCGATGACGACGCCGCCCTCGCCGTGCGGCACCTTCAGGGAGGTGTCGCGGACCTCGCGGGCCTTCTCCTTGAAGATCGCGCGGATCAGCTTCTCCTCGGCGGTCAGCTCCGTCTCGCCCTTGGGCGTGACCTTGCCGACCAGCAGGTCACCCGACCCGACCTCGGCGCCGATGCGCACGATGCCGCGATCGTCGAGGTTGCGCAGCGACTCCTCCGAGCGGTTCGGGATGTCGCGGGTGATCTCCTCGTCGCCGAGCTTCGTCGTGCGGGCGTCGACCTCGTACTCCTCGATGTGGATCGAGGTGAGCTCGTCGTCCTTCACGAGCCGCTTGGACAGGATGATCGCGTCCTCGAAGTTGTAGCCCTCCCAGGACATGAAGGCGACGCGCAGGTTCTTGCCCAGCGCCATCTCGCCGTGGTCGGTCGAGGAGCCGTCCGCGAGGACGTCGCCCTTCTTGACCTCGGCGCCCGGGAGCACCATCGGCTTCTGGTGGATGAGCGTGCCCTGGTTGGAGCGCATGAACTTCTGCAGCGCGTACTCGCGGCGCTCGTCCTGGCCGGTGATCGTGATGTTCTCGGCGTCGACGTACTCGACCACGCCGTCGAACTCGGCCATCAGGACGTCGCCGGTGTCGAGCGCGGCACGGCGCTCCATGCCGGTGCCGACGATCGGCGCGTCGGACTTCAGCAGCGGGACGGCCTGGCGCTGCATGTTCGAGCCCATGAGCGCGCGGTTGGCGTCGTCGTGCTCGAGGAACGGGATCATCGCCGTGGCGACGGACCAGATCTGCTGCGGCGAGACGTCCATCAGGTCGACGTCCTTGGGCGTGACCGTGACGTACTGGCCGGACTGCGTGCGGCAGACGACCTCGGGGCCCTTGAGCTTGCCGGTCTTCTCGTCGATCGGGTGGTTGGCCTGCGCGATCAGGCGCGGCTCCTCCTGGGTGGCGTCCAGCCGGACGATCTCCTCGGTCACGACGCCGTCGGTGACCACGCGGTAGGGCGTGGTGACGAAGCCGTGCTCGGAGACCTCCGCGTAGCTCGACAGCGAGCCGATGAGGCCGATGTTCGGGCCCTCCGGCGTCTCGATCGGGCACATGCGGCCGTAGTGGGTCGGGTGGACGTCGCGGACCTCGATGGGCGCGCGCTCGCGGGTCAGGCCGCCGGCGCCGAGCGCCGAGAGGCGGCGGCGGTGCGTGAGGCCCGACAGCGAGTTCGTCTGGTCCATGAACTGCGACAGCTGCGAGGAGCCGAAGAACTCCTTCTGCGCGGCGACGACCGGGCGGATGTTCACGATCGTCTGCGGCGTGATCGTGTCCTCGTCCTCGGTCGTGAGGCGCTCGCGGACGACGCGCTCCATCCGGTAGAGGCCGATGCGGAACGCCTCCTGGATGAGCTCGCCGACCGTGCGCAGGCGCCGGTTGCCGAAGTGCTCGTACTCGTCGAGGTGCTCGGCGACGGGCTCGCGCGGCATGACCGCGGCCTCGGCGGCGTAGTCCTTGATCTCGACCTCCGGGTCCTCGGGGAGGCCCAGGAGCTTCGGGAGCTTCACGAGCTCGCGGACGAGCGCGTGGATGTCGTCGTGCGTCAGCGTGCGGGTGTCGAGGTCGATCTCGAGCCCGAGCCGCGAGTTCAGCTTGTAGCGGCCGACGCGCGTGAGGTCGTAGCGCTTCGGGTCGAAGAACAGCTGCTGCAGCAGCGCGTAGGCGGCATCGACGCTCGGCGGCTCGCCCGGGCGCTGCTTCTTGAACAGCTCGATCAGCGCGCCCTTCTTCGTGCGCGTGTTCTCCGCGTCGCCCTCGAGCGTGTTGCGGATGTAGGCCGAGCCCTCGAACATCTCGAGGATCTCGTTGTCGAGGCGCAGGATGTCGTCCTCGGACTCCTCGACCGACCCGTCGGTCTCGGGGTTGTAGGCCATCGCGCGCAGCAGGACGGTGACCGGCAGCTTGCGCTTGCGGTCGATCCGGACGAAGACCTTGCCCTTCTTGTCGATCTCGAGCTCGAGCCAGGAGCCGCGGGCCGGCATGAGGTTCGCGGTGAAGACCTGCTTCTCGCGGTCCTTCGGCTCCATCAGGTAGGCGCCCGGCGAGCGGACGAGCTGCGTGACGACGACGCGCTCGGTGCCGTTGATGATGAACGTGCCGCGGTCGGTCATCCACGGGAAGTCGCCCATGAAGACGGACTGCTCGCGGATCTCGCCGGTCTCGTGGTTGATGAACGCGACGGTGACGGTCAGCGGGCGCGAGTAGGTGAGGTCCTTCTCGCGGCACTCCTCGATCGACGCGCTCGGCTCGTCGAAGACGAAGTCGCCGAACTGGACGGCGAGGTGACCGGTGTAGTCCTCGATCGGCGAGATGTCGTCGATCGTCTCGCGCAGGCCCCCGTTCTCGGGATCGACGAGCCACTCGAAGGAGCGCTTCTGGATGTCGATCAGGTTGGGGACATCGACGAGCTTGTTCAGGCGCGCGAAGGTCCGGCGAGCGCGGGGAGCGTCAACACGAGGCACGACAGGCGACTCCTCAGGGAGATCGGAACGGGCAAGAGCGAGGGCGCGCGTCCACGGGGAACCACGAACGCGACCAACGAAGATAGCACACGGCTACGCGCACCCCGCGGGGGGTGCATTCGGCGCTCACGGACCCCGCCCGGTGCCTGGTCCGCGTATGTGGCGCGGGGGCGAAAGGGGGCGGCTACGACTATCGGCCGACCGGGACAGGGTAGCCGGTCGGCGCCCCCGGGGGAAGCCCGGCGCTCCGGGCCCCCGCCGCTCAGGCCCGCCCGGCCCCGCGCGGCAGCGTGCAGACGAACGCCCGGCCCCCGCGCTCGGCCGCGCTCACCGCCTTGCGACGCGTCACGGTGATCGTGCCGCGCCGCAGCACCCGGCCGGTGTCGCCGACGCGCACGACGTAGCGGTAGCGCCCCGCGCGGGCCGCGATGCGGGCGCGCAGCGTCGCGACCCGGCCACGGGTGCCGCGGTAGCGCTGCTTGGCGAGGACCTTGCCGCGCACGTCGGTGAACGTCAGCGTCAGGGTCGCCGTGCGCGTCCTCAGCGCCCGCGGGACGCGGATCCTCGCCTTGAACGCATAGCCGCCCTTCGCCTGCGCGATCGGGGTCGGCGGCCGCGACGGCGTCGTCGGCGTGGCGGCCGGCGCCGGCGCGGCGCCCTGGATCTGCGCGCGCTGCGCCTCGGCCGGGCCGGCCGTCGCGGGCCAGCCGTCGCCGGTGAACTCCAGGACGTCCATGCCGCGGGCGATGTCCCCGGTGAAGACGTAGGAGCGGCCGCCGACGCGGTGCGGCTTGGCCGCCCACGTGTTCGCCCCGGTCGGGATGAACGAGCCGAGCAGGCGCGGCGCCGCCGGGTCCTGGTAGTCGACGACGTGCGTGCCGCGGCCGTACCAGGCGGCGACGAGCCGGTTGACGTCCGGCGCCTGCCACAGCACGTGGACGGTGCAGCCGCCCGTCGGGTTCAGCGCGGCGGGCAGGTTGAACGTGCCGATCTTGCCGCTCCCCTTCCCGCCGTCGAGCATCGTGCCGTCCCGCTCGAGCTTGTAGAAGTGGATCGCGCCCGTGTCGGTCGGGTCGCCGACGACCGGCAGGATGCCCTCGCCCAGGCGCACCGGCAGCTGCCCGCACACCGGCACGTCGGTGCCGCCGAGCAGCTCGTCGGTGACCACGAGCGTGTCGCGCGCCGGGTTGGGCTCGGCCTGGTGGCTGATCGTGACCGCCGGGTCGGCCAGCCGCTGCAGGATCCTCGGGCTCCTCGGGTCCGTCACGTCGATCACGTCCGTGAAGCCGATCGACGCCGCGTAGAGCAGCGTGCGGCCGTCCGGACGGTGGTCGACGTAGGAGTCGTGGATCGAGTCCTCGCCGCCGAACGACAGCTCCGACAGCTTCGCCGGCACCGCCGGGTCGGTCAGGTCGTAGATCTCGAGCTTCGAGTACGACGTCGGGTAGTTGTTGATGTACAGCGTGCGCCCGTCGAGCGTGTGCGTGTGGGACCCCACCGCGGTCTCGATGAAGCTCTTCAGCACCGGCCGGGCGCGGTCGGTCACGTCGATGACCATCGACCCCTGCTTGCCGTCGGGCAGGCAGCTCGCGCCGCTGGAGTCGGTGGTGAGCAGCGCGAGGTTCCCGTCGGTCGAGAGCTGCACGTCGTACTGGGAGCCGCCGCCGCAGGAGAAGACCCCCACGCGCCGCGGCCGGGTCGGATCGGACACGTCGGCGATGACCATGCCCTCCGTGTAGGAGCCGATGAACGCGAAGTTCCCGTGCAGCTCGAGGTCCGACGCCGCCGGGTTGCCGCCCGCGGTGTCGAGCGGCAGGTTGCCGACGATCCGCATGTTCTGGCCCATGCCGGTCAGCGGCGGGGCGGCGGGGATCGCCGCCTGGGCGCGCGTGAGCGACGACGGGCGCAGCCCGGTCTCCCCCAGCTGGTACGCGTGCGCGGCGGGCGCCGCCCCCGCACCCGCGGCGATCGTCAGCAGCAGCCCCAGCGCTCGGCGTCCCATGCAGACGCCAACGGTCCCCGCGGCGGGAACTTGCGGTCCCGCCGCCGGGAGCGGGGTCTAGCGGTCCACGGAGGACATGTCCGGGTAGCGGTCGCCGTGGCCGGGGCCGACCGCGTCGATGCGGGCGAGGTCGTCGTCGGTCAGCTCGACCTCGAGCGCGGCGACGTTCTCCTCGAGGTAGGTGCGGCGCTTCGTGCCCGGGATCGGCGCGACGTCGTCGCCCTGGCGGTGGACCCAGGCGAGCGCCACCTGACCGGGGGTCGCGTCGTGGGCCTGCGCGATCTCCCGCACCACGTCGACGATCGCGAGGTTCTTGTCGATGTTGCCGTCCTGCAGGCGCGGCTGGACGCGGCGGAAGTCGCCGTCCGGGAGGTCGTCGACCGTGCGGACCGTCCCGGTGAGGAAGCCGCGGCCGAGCGGGCTGTACGGCACGAAGCCGATCCCGAGCTCGCGCACCGTCGCGAGGATCTCCCGCTCCGGGTCGCGCGACCAGATCGAGTACTCGGTCTGCAGGGCGGTGATCGGGTGGACGGCGTGGGCGCGGCGGATCGTCGCGGGCGCCGCCTCGGAGAGCCCGAGGAAGCGGACCTTGCCCTCGGCGACGAGCTGCGCCATCGCGCCGACCGTCTCCTCGATCGGGGTGTCCGGGTCGACCCGGTGCTGGTAGTAGAGGTCGATGTGGTCGACCCCGAGGCGGCGCAGCGACGCCTCGCAGGCCGCCTTCACGTACTCCGGACGGCCGTCGACCCCGCGCTTGGTCGGGTCGTCGGGATCGCGCAGGATGCCGAACTTCGTGGCCAGGACGACCTCGTCGCGACGGTCGGCGATCGCGCGGCCGACGAGCTCCTCGTTGGCGCCGAAGCCGTACATGTCGGCGGTGTCGAGGAAGGTCACGCCGAGGTCGAGCGCCCGGTGGAGGGTCGCGGTCGACTCGGTGTCGTCGCGGTCGCCGTAGAAGTCGGACATGCCCATGCAGCCGAGGCCCTGCCGGCTGACGGTGAGCGCGGCGTCGCCGCGGCCGAGGGTGGACGTGGGGAGCGTCATGTGCACTGGTCCTCTCGAGGGGGTGTCGTGTCCGGGACCGAGGGCCCGCGAGGGACCGGCGGCCACCCCCATCCTTCCCGTTCCCGCCCGGGCTACTCGCGCCCGCGGCGGGCGGGGCGCGCCGCCGCCGCGCCCCGGACCGATCCGCATCGGGGGGAGCCGGTGTGATGGGCCGGACCGGTCGGGGCGCGTACGGGGCGTCCTCCACGGTGCCAGCCGTCCCGTCACCGGGGCGTAACGGACCGCTCAGTAGTCGCGGTAGCCCTCGCGGGCGTACGCCACGATCCGCGGCTTGTCGAGCGTCGAGCGCAGGTCGCCCGGCGGGCGGCGGCGGTCGCGCCCGAACACGGCGGCGGCCCGCAGCGTCGGGCCGTCGAGGAACCGCAGCGGTCGCGGCGGCGGATCCAGCGTCAGCGCCGGGCGGGCGGTCCCGGCCAGGTGGAAGCCCCAGTCGCCGAAGCTCGGCACGTCGACGTGGTAGCTCGTGACCGCCAGGCCCGCGCCCTCGAGGCTCGCGGCGATCGACCAGTACGCCTTCTGCGCGAAGTACGGGCTGCCGCTCTGCACCACGAGGCGACCGCCCGGCGCGAGCGCGCGGCGCACCAGCCCGTAGAGCTCCACCGAGTAGAGCTTGGCGAGCGCGGCGTCGTCGGGGTCCGGGAAGTCGGCGATGACCACGTCGAACGCGTGCGCGGGCGCGGTGCGCAGCCAGGCGAACGCGTCACGGGTGACCGTCCGCACGCGCCGGTCGCGCAGGCTGTCGCCGTTGAGCGCGCGCAGGCGCTCGTCCTCGCGGGCCAGGCGCAGCATCCGCGGGTCGAGCTCGACCTGGACGGCCTCGCGGACGTCCGGGTAGCGGAGCACCTCGCGCATCGCCAGGCCGTCGCCGCCCCCGAGCACCAGCACGCGGGAGCGCGACCCCGCCATGGCGGGGTGCACGAGCGCCTCGTGGTAGCGGTACTCGTCCTTGGAGGAGAACTGCAGGTCGCCGTTGAGGAACAGCCGCAGGTCGCCACCGGCCAGCGACCGCGTGAGCACGATCTCCTGGTAGCGGGTGCGCTCGCTGAGCACGATCGGGTCGTCGTAGAGCGCCTGGCGCGCGTCGACCTCGAAGCGGTCGGCGAGCGCCGCGGTCGCCCCGAGGACCGCGAGGACCGCGGCGAACGCGACGCCCAGCCAGCGTCGCGTGCGCGCCGACAGGTCGCCGCCGAGCAGCCACACGACGACGACGCCGGCCCCGAGGTTGAGCGCGCCGACCGCCAGCGCGGTGTCGATCTGCCCGAGGAACGGGAGCAGCAGCAGCGGGAACGAGACGCCGCCGACGACCGCGCCGAGGTAGTCGGCGGCGAGCAGCTCGGCCACCGAGGTGCCGGTCTCCTGGCGGCGCACGCGCTGCAGCAGGACGACGAGCAGCGGGATCTCGCAGCCCACCAGCAGGCCGATCGACGCGGCGAACAGCAGCATCACCGGCTGGTAGAGGTCGAGGTACGCGAACGCGGCGTACAGGCCGATCGCGCTGAGGCCGCCGATCAGCGCCACGAGGCACTCGACGAGGGCGAACGAGACGACCGGGCGACCCATCAGCGGCCGCGACAGCAGCGATCCCGCGCCCATGCTGGAGACGAACGCGGCGAGCACGAGCGAGACCTGCTCGATCGAGTTGCCGAGCAGGTACGTGCCCATCGCGACGATCACGAGCTCGTAGATGAACCCGCAGACCGCGACGAGCAGCACGGTTCCCAGCAGGACGGCCCGGGCGGGCCGCTGCGCGAGCGCGACCACGACGGCGACCGTCAGCTGATCGCGGCCGCGACGATCGCGCCGGCCGCCAGCAGCGCCGCCGCGATGACGTACGCCACGGGCTGCTCGCCCTCCTGGTGACAGACGTCGCTGAGCTTGCCGGGCGTGAGGACGTCCACGACGACGAACGCCACGCCGAGCATCAGCACCCCGACGCCGCCGTAGCCCGCCGTCTCGGCGAGGCCCTCCCCGAGCGGCCCGTCGGCCGAGGCGATCGCCGTGGTGACGACGGCGCCGACCGCGACCATGCCGGCGGCGGTGATGATCCCGGCGGAGCGGTTGCGCTCCTCGATGATCAGCTCGCCGAGCTTGCCGGGGATCAGCAGATCGAGGATCAGGAAGCCGGCGGCGAGCAGCGCGACGCCGACGGCCCCGTAGAGGAGGGCGCTCGCGATCTCGGTGAAGAAGTCGTCCATGTCAGGTGCCCTTCGGTGCGGGTGGGTCGGTCTCGGCGGCGCGACGGCGACGGCGGGCCGCGAGGCGGGCGGCGCGCCCGGCGGCCGAGCGGTCGCTCAGGACGACCGAGACGAACCACCAGACGCCGCCGAGGATCGCCAGCAGGCAGACGGCCAGGGCCAGCCACGACTCGCGCAGCCAGTCGGGCACGCGCGGGGAGCCGGTCGCCCGGTCGCGTGCGGCAGCGCCGGTCGGGCCCGTCAGCGCGTCGGCCTCGAGCTCGGGCGCGGCGCCCTTGGAGGCGGCGACGATCGGCAGCGCCCCGACCATGTTGGCGAGCACGACATCCCCGTCGTCCCCCTTGAGGTCGCCGCCGTCCAGGCCGAGCGCCTCCAGGTCCCCGATCCGCGGACCGTCCGGGAGCGTGGAGACGACCGTGGCGTTGGAGCTGTCGTCGGCCTCGCAGGACTCGCAGGTGAAGCGGACGCTGCCGAAGAGCTCGACGACGCGGGTGCAGCCGGCGTTCTCGGCGTCGGTCACGCCGATGCCGGGCCCCGCGCCCGAGCCGACGTCGATGCCGCTCGGCCCGCCCGACGAGTCGCTGACGTCGACCCGCCAGCCGTAGCAGACGTCCTGCTCGGCGGTCGCCTCCGCCAGCGACTGCGCGAGCTCGGCGGCGTCGCCGTCGGACAGCAGCGGGCCCGCGCTCGCCGGGGTGGCGAGGACCGCCGACGCCAGCAGCGCCGCGAGCACCACGACGAGGCGCGCCCTCACTTGCCGCCGCCCCCCGGACCGCCGCCGCGGAAGCTCTCGGCGGGCCCCGAGTAGGTGCCCCAGTAGCCGCCGACGTACGGGTAGAAGAGGCCGTACCCGCGGTTCTCGTCGGCGAGCGTGATGCGCGAGCCGCGCCCGTCGGGCTGGACGCCCACGTAGTCGCCGCGGTAGCGCAGGAAGATGCCCTCGGGCGTGACGCGACGGTCCGCCGGCTCGTGCTCGCGCTGGATGTCGGCGGCGACCTTCGCGGGCGGCTGGCTCGACCGGTAGACCTCCGCCCCGCCCTGGCTGCCCGCGCGGGTGTAGTGGTCCTTGACGTAGCCGCGCACCGAGCCGGTCGTCGCGAGCGTCAGGACGATGCCGAGGACCCCGACCGCGATGAGGCCGAGCGCGAGACCGCGACGGGGGTTCACCGGCGCACCGTCACGGTCGTGGTGGTGTGGACGAGCTCGTCGGTCTGCGGGTAGGCGTGCCAGGTCTCCCAGCTGACCGCCTCCCGACCGACCGCGCGGGCGCGCAGCGCGGTGAACGCCTCGACGTGCCCCGGGAACAGCCCGACGAGGCCGTCCGGGTCGACGGCGACCGCGTCGGCGAGGTCGAGGCCGTCGGCGGCACCGAGCGGCAGGACCTCGGCGGTGAAGCGGTAGGTGTGGGTGATGCGGTCGTGCTCGCGCACCGCGGGCAGGTCGCCCGGACGGCCCGGGTCGCAGGCGAGCACCTCGCACAGCGCGACGCCGTCCCCGCGGACGTGGACCTGGTGGGAGTGCCCGAGCAGCCCGAGCTCGACCTCGAGGCCGCCGACGCGCACGCGGCGGGTGCCGAGCGTCGGGCCCGGGGCCCGATCGAGCCGCAGCACGAGGTCGGCGGCGCGCACGTCGGCGTACGGGGTGGCTAGCGCGAGCTTCACCGGTCAGGCCCCGGCGGCGTCCGCGCGCAGGGACTCGGTGCGGACCTCCTGGGCCCGCAGGGACGAGCGGACCTCCTCCACCTCGGCCGCCAGCCGGGCGGCCTGCGCCCGGTGGCGGTCGGCGAGGGCGGCGAGCTCCGGGTCGGCGCCCGGCAGACCCGCGCGGACGTCCAGCCGCGCGGCCTCGTGCGCGGCGCGGGCCTTCGCGCCGATCAGGTCGCCCAGCTGCGCACGAAGCGCGTCCTCGGTGGCCTGCGCCTCGCCCAGCGGGTCGCCGCTCACGACCCCGACCCCGGGTAGACGTCGAAGGCGTGCTCGGACACGACCGCGCCGACGTTGATCTCCCAGGCCCCGGAGCCGTCGTAGCGCTCGAAGCTCAGGCGCTGCTCCCCGGCGACGTAGTCGGCGTACTCGGCGCGACCGGAGCCGCCCGGCCCGTCCTGCTCCTCGAGCGTGTAGTCGGCGGTGCCGCGCTCGTCGAAGCGGTAGGCGACGCCGTCGACCTCGAGCGTGCGCTCGCCCGGCTCGAGCGTCGGGTCGGGGCGGCGCTCCCACAGCACGCACTCCAGGCCCTCGTCGTCCTCGACGGACAGCCAGCGGGTGTAGTCGCCGTCGACGAGCAGGTGCTCCTCCCAGCGCGAGCCGCCCTCGCGGAAGCGGTAGCTGCGCTCCACGATCGCGTCGTGCCCGTCGTGGGCGACGACGTCGCCGATCCGCAGGCCGCGGACCGAGGAGCGGCGGGCGGCGGCGGGCTCGGCGGTGCCGATCGCCCGCCCGGGGGCGTCGCCGGCGGTCACGGCGGCGGTGCTGCGGCCACGGACCAGGACGGCGACGCCGGCCCCGATCAGGACGAGGAAGACGAGGACGAGGACGACGGTCATCGGCCCCGGACGCTACTACAGCGCCCGGGACCGGACCGACGAGCTAGCGCGCCAGTTTCACGATCCGTGTCGCGGTACCGAGCCGCAGCTGCCCGCGGCGCAGCGCCTTCGAGCGCAGCGCGCGCTTCCCGGCCGACGTGGCGCGGAGCGTCACCTTCGCGGTGCGCCCGGAGCGGACGACGTAGCGACCGGTGGCGAGCACGGTGCCCTTGCGGACCACGCGACCGCCGAGGCGCTGCGTGGCCGCGGCCAGCAGCCGGACCGTGCCGCGGCACGTCGCGCCGCCGCCGCAGCGCACCGCGGTCACCGCGGTGGCGCCCCGGACCGTGACCGTGCTGCGGGCCAGGGCCGCGCGGCCCGTCGCCGGGGCGGCCGGCCCCGACGGCGCCGCCGGGGTCGTCGCCGGGGCGGACGGGGCCGTCGGGGTCCCGGCGCCGGTGGCCGGAGCGTCCGGCGTCGCGGCGGCGGGGGCCGGGGCCGGGGTGGCCGCCGAGCCGCCGGTGGCGGTGATGCGGGCCGAGCCCTGGTTGTCGGCGAGGTCGGTCTCCGGGGTCGCCGTCGCCACCTGGGCGGTGTTCTCGATCGTCGTGAAGGCCTGCTCACCGCCCGTGCGGGTCGACAGGCACAGCAGCGTCACGGAGGCGTTGAGGTCCTGGCCGGTCGGGTTGAAGAACCGGAACGCACGGGTCTTCGGCCGCGGGTCGTTGCCGAGCGGGACGAGGCCCGGGTCGACGTCGTAGCCCCCGACGACGCCCTTCGCGTCGTCGGCGCAGTCGAGCTGCACCTCGACGGTCTGGCCAGCAGCGACCACGACGTCCTTGCGCAGCAGCTGCAGGTTCAGCGGGTGCGTGTGCCCGTCGGTCACGCCGAGCGTGCGGTCCAGGCAGCGGATCGAGAACGTCGCCTGCGTGCCCTCGGGGCTGTCCAGCGCGAACGTCCAGGCGCTGTCGCCCTGCGGGAACGAGGTCAGGATCGTGGCGTCGCCCTGCAGGGCGATGCCGGGCTGGATCGGGGTCTGCCCCGGACCGCACGACAGGGTCACGGTGTTGCGGCCCGCCAGCAGCGTGCGGGTGTTCGTGACCGGGTCGCTGACCACGAGGTCGTGGGCGTGGCCGAGCTCCTGCGAGGTCCGCTCGCTGACGCAGACCGCGAACACCTTCGCCTGGGCGCGGCCCGTGGCGTCGTTGCGCACCGTGCCCTCCCAGCCGCCGCGGCCGACCGCCCGGTTGACGAGGACCTTGGGGGACGCGAGCGTGCCCGTGCCCTGGTCGACCGCGTCGACGCGCGTCGAGCCGTCGGTGGCGAGGTAGCCGGACGGGCAGCTGACCGCGACCGTGCGGGTCTGGCCGGGCTCGAGGTCCAGCTGGGCCTCGACCTTCTGCACGTCGAGCTGGTGGCTCGCGCCCGGGTTGGCGACCGTGATCGGGTCGACGGTGACGCGCAGCTCCTTGGTGACCGAGCCGCCCGCCGGGATCGAGCCGACCTCGCAGCGGACGATGCCCGCGGCGCCGCCGGGCCCGATCGTGCAGGGCGCATCCGCCGAGGCGTAGTGCACCCCGGGCGGCAGCGTGTCGGTGATGACGACGTCGCGCGCCGTCGCCGGCCCGGCGTTGGTCGCCTTCAGCGTGTAGGTGACGGTGTCACCCGCGGTCGCGGTGGTGCGGTCGGCGGTCTTGGTGATCGCGACGTCCGCGACGTCCAGGACCGTCGTGGCGATGGTGTCGGTGTTGTTCGTGGTGTCCGGGTCGAACACCGGGCTCGCGACCGTCGCCGTGTTGCGGATGGTGCCGCTCGCCGTCGCCGCGACCCGCACGGTGAAGCCGGTCTGGCGGGACGTGCCCGGGAGGATCGGCTGCGCGTAGCTGCAGGTGACGGTGCCCGCGGACTCGTTGCAGCCCGGGGCGCCGGAGACGTACGTGACGCCGGCCGGCAGGACGTCGGTGACGGTGACGGAGGTCGCCGTGTCGGGCCCGTCGTTCGTCGTGACGAAGAAGTAGTCCAGCTGGTCGCCCGGGGACACCTGGGCGGGATCGGCACGCTTGACGACCTTGAGGTCGGCCGCGGCCGCGACCGGGGTGACGACCTGGTCGGTGTTGTTCGACGTGTCCGGGTCGGCCTCGTTGCCCGACGCGGACGCCGTGTTGGTCAGCGTGGTCTGCCCGGCCTTCACGGTGCCGCTGACCTTCACGGTGTACGTGTCACCGGCGGCCAGCGCGCCGACCGCGCAGGTCAGCTGCGTGCCGTCGACGGTGCAGGCGGCGCCGCCGTCGGTGGTGACGGCAGACAGGCCGTCGGGCAGCGCGTCGCGCAGCACGACGCCGGTGGCGCGCGAGGCACCGCGGTTCTCGACCTTCACCGTGTAGGTGACGCGGTCACCGGTGCGCGGCGCGGCGGGACCGTCGAGCGTCTTGACGACGCGCAGGTCGGCGCCCGCGACCGCCACCGAGGCGTCGGCGGCGTTGTTGCCCGGGGTCGGGTCGGCCTGCTGGCCGGCGACCGTGGCGGTGTTGCGGACCGTCGTGGTGGCGGCGGACGCCATCGCGCGGGCCGTGATCTCGACGGTCCTCGAGGCGCCGCGGGCCAGCGTGCCGACCGGGCAGGACAGCGTGCCGCTGACCGGGTCGATCGTGCACGCCGGGGTCGAGGAGACGAACTGCAGGCCGGTCGGGAGCGCGTCGGTGATCGTCACCGAGGTCGCGGTCGACGGGCCCTCGTTCTTCGCCGTGAGCGTGAACACGACGGTCTCGCCGATCACGACGGAGGCCTTGTCGGCGACCTTCGTGAGCGTCAGGTCCGCGGACTGGGAGGACGGCGAGGTGTCGGTGGAGCTGTTGTTGGAGAGCTGCCCGTCACCGCCGCCCGAGACCGTCGCGGTGTTCGAGACGTCGCCGCTGACGCCGCCGTCGACGTCGACCGACAGCGTGATCGGCGGGTAGGCGCTGCCGGCGGGCAGCGCGTCGGCGCGCGTGCAGGTGACGACCTGGCCGCTGATCGAGCAGTCCCAGCCGGTGCCGCTCGCGGCGGTCGGGGTGAGGCCGGCGGGCAGCGTGTCGCTGACCGTCACGGTGCCCTGCGTGCGGGCGTCGCCGACGTTGTCGACGGCGAGCCGGTACGTGTTGGCGGCGCCGCCGACCAGCGGGCCGCCGGTGCGCGTCTTGGCGATGCGCAGGTCGGGCGCGGTGACGGTGCTGCGGACCGAGGAGGTCGCGCCGAGCGGCGTGTTGGTGGTCTGGGAGAAGAAGCTCGCGGTCGCCGTGTTGTCGATCCGCGTGCCCGCGGGGACCGGGTCGTCCTGCAGCGCGGGGCCGTTGACGCGGACCCGGAAGGTCAGCGAGTAGGTGCGTCCGGGCGCGACGTTGCCGCCCTGCGTGGCGTTCGCGCCCGCACCCAGGCGGGCCACGACGCGGGCGTTCGCCGCGTCGTACTCGCCGCGGTCGTCGCCGGTGGCGTCGGTCGCGGCGCCCGCGGTGCTCGACGTGCCGCCGAGGACGATCGAGCCGGGCACGTAGGTCGTGTTCGCGGGGATCGGGTCGCGCAGCACGAAGTTCGCCGTGCCGTCCTGGCCGGTGTTCGTGCCGGAGACCGTGTACTCGAGCACGTCGCCCTGCTCGACCTGGCCGCCGTTGACGTCGCGGACGGTCTTCGTCTGCTCGATCTTCGGCGCGTAGATCTCGGTGGCGAAGGTGATGACGCCCGGCAGGTACTGGTCGCCGGAGGTCGTGACGCGGATCGTGGCGCTCGTCGCGCTGTTGCCGATGAAGCCGTTGGCGGGCGTGAACGAGGCGTCCATGCCCAGCGTGTTGGCGTACGACGGGTTGCGGTCGGTGAACAGCGCGCCGTCGCGGCTGATCCGGGAGTTGAAGAAGTTCGTGGCCGGGTGCTGCGCGTCGCTCAGCACGTTGCCGTTCAGCGACGCGGAGTCGCCGACGAGGCCATGGTCGCCCTCCCAGGTGACGAAGCCGATCTCGGTCTTGACCTGGCCGCTGGGCGGCGTGAGGAAGCCGGACACCGGGATGTCGGTGGGCGGGTCGGTCGTGCGGATCGTCCGCAGGCCGTCGAAGACCGTGAGGTTGCGCGCCGGGGCGGTGGTGTCGCGGTAGGCGACGATCAGCGTCCAGCCGGCGTAGCGGTCGCCGCCGCGGCCCGCCTGCACGTTCGCGACGCCGTACGTGCCGTTGCCCGCGTTGGGCAGCGGGCGGACGAGCGCGGTGACGTCCTTGAACGCCTGGTAGCGCCCGATGTTCAGCGTCGAGTCGTCGACGGTGTCGGCGGTCAGCGTCTGGTACCCCGTGGCCCCGGGCAGGCGCAGGCGCACCGTGTTGCGGGCGTTGGCGTTGGGCGCCGCCGCCGTCCCCGTGCTGTAGTCGCCGCCCCAGTAGAGCCCGGCGAAGAGGACCTCGGCGCCGGCCGGGAGGCTCTGGTTCGCCGTGGAGGAGTTGAACGTCGTCGGGTCGCTGTCGACGTCGACGTACGTCATGTCGTAGTTGTTGTTGTACGAGACGTTCGCCGTGCTCGTCGGCCCGACGTTCTGGGTCGTCGCGCACGTCGTGCCGCTGGCGTTCGAGCCCGCGGGACACGTCATCAGCGTGTTGGCGATGCCGGCGATGTCGCCGGTGTCGTTCGTCGAGAACCGCGCGGAGAAGCCGCGGTCGGCCGAGGCGACGGACGTGCAGGTGAGCAGGACGGCGACGAGCAGCACCGTCGCGCGCAGGGCAGCGCGGAGCGGGAGGTGGGGAACCATGCCTCCCCCATCGGCACGACGGCTCCCGAACTGGAGTCCGCGGCGGGCGGGCGGGAACCCGGATCCGGACATCTGCGACATCGCTCCTGCCTTTGCTGTGGCCTGTCGGCCGTCTTGGGACGAGCGTCGCCGGGCGTGACTCCGGCGACGGTACGCGCAGCATCGACCGCCCGCGGCCGGCGCGGGATCACGCGGGCGCACGGTCCGCCGGGCGAACGGCGCGTGGCCGATCGGACGACCCCCGGTGACCGATCGGAGGAGGGGCGACGCCCGTCGCACGAACCGCAGGACCGGAGGTGGAGCGGGACCGAGAACGACGGAGGGCGCCCGCTGGGCGCCCTCCGGGACCTGCTGAAGCGTCGGGTGACGCGTCGGGCTACTTGAGCTCGACGGTCGCGCCGGCCTCCTCGAGCTCGGCCTTGAGCTTCTCGGCCTCGTCGCGCTCGATGCCCTCCTTGACGGCCTTGGGCGCCTCGTCGACGACCGCCTTGGCCTCCTTCAGACCGAGGCCGGTCGCCGCACGGACGACCTTGATGACCTGGATCTTCTTGTCGCCGGCCGCGGTGATGACGACGTCGACGGTGCTGCTCGCCTCGTCCTCGCCGCCCGCGTCACCGCCGCCGCCACCGGCGGCCGGGGCCGCCGCCGCGACGGCCGTCGCCGACACGCCGAACTCCTCCTCCAGCGCCTTGATGCGCTCGGACAGCTCGAGCACCGAGATGCTCTTCAGCTCGTCGATCCACTCCTGAGTCGTGGCCATGTGATGTTCCTCCTATGCGTCGGTGCTGTCGGCGGCAGCCGACGCATCCGTCTGGTCGTTGTCGGTGGTGCTGGTGTCGGCCTCGGCGGCCGGGGTGTCCTCGGTGGCCTCGGCCGCGGGGGCCTCGGTCTCCTCGGCGGGAGCCTCGGCCTCGGCCGGGGCGTCCTCGGTGGCCGGAGCCGCCGCGGCAGGCGCGTCGCCCGCCGGGATCTCGCCGGACTGCTTCTTCTCGAGCACGCCACCCAGCTGGATGGCGACGCCCTGGATGAGGGCGTTGAGCGTGCGCACGACGCCGGAGACCGGCGAGGCGACGACGCCGACGAGCTGCCCGTAGAGCACCTCGCGCGACGGCAGCTTCGAGATCGCGGTGATCTGCGCCGCATCGAGCGGCTCACCGTTCATGATGCCGCCCTTGAACTCGAGCAGCTGCGTCGTCTTCTGCGCGTCGGAGACGGCCTTGGCGGCCGCCGCGACGTCACCGCGGACGAAGGTCAGGGCCGTCGGGCCCGTCAGCAGCTCCTTCAGCTGCGGGGCGTCCACCTTGTCGGCGGCACGCTCCGTCAGCGTGTTCTTGACGACCCGGAACGTGGCGTCGGACTCGCGCAGCTTCCCGCGGAGCTCGGCCACCTGGGCGACCGTGATCCCGCGGTAGTCCACGGCGAAGATCGCCTCGGATTCCTGGATGTCGGCGGCGATCTCGTCGATCACCGCGGCTTTCTGTTCCCTGTTCATGGGCCTCCTGTCCTGGGCTTGTGGACCCCGATCCTCGTCGGGGTCCGGCCAGGGGTCTTCGGTGGCGCGACTGGTAGGTGAGGAGCGTCCGGGTCGCCTAGGCGGCGGTGGGCGCGGCCTCCCCGAGGATGTCGCGGGTACGGGTGGCGTCGACCTTCACGCCCGGGCCCATCGTGGACGCCATGGTGATGGTCTTCAGGTACTTGCCCTTCGCGGCCGACGGCTTCGCGCGGACGAGTTCGTCGATGACGGCCGCGTAGTTCTCGAGCAGGTGCTCGGCGGGGAAGCTCGTCTTGCCGATGACGAGGTGGACGATCGCGGTGCGGTCGGTGCGGTACTCGACCTTGCCCGCCTTCGCCTCCTCGACGGCCTTCGCGACGTCCATCGTCACGGTGCCGACCTTCGGGTTCGGCATCTTGCCGGACGGGCCGAGCACGCGGCCGAGACGGCCGACGAGCGGCATCATGTCCGGGGTCGCGATGGCGACGTCGAAGTCGGTGAAGCCCTCCTCGACGCGCTTGGCGAGGTCGTCGGCGCCGACGATGTCCGCGCCCGCGGCCTCGGCCTCGGCGGCCTTCGGGCCCTGCGCGAAGACGGCGATCGTGACCTCCTTGCCGAGACCGTGCGGCAGCGCGATCGTGCCGCGGAGCTGCTCGTCGGCGTGGCGGACGTTCAGGCCGGTGCGCACGTGGATCTCGACGGACTCGTCGAACTTCGCGCGCTTCAGCTGCTGGACCAGCGCGACGGCCTCGGCCGGCGAGTAGTCCCGCGAGCGGTCGACCTGCGACTTGACGTCGCTGTAGCTCTTGCTGTGCTTGCCCATGGCTAGACGACCTCCACACCCATCGAGCGGGCGGTCCCCGCGATGATCTTCGCCGCCTGGTCCACGTCGTGGGCGTTCAGGTCGGCCAGCTTCTTCTCCGCGATCTCGCGGACCTGCGCCTCGGTCAGCGTCGCGACCTTGACGCGGTGGGGCTCAGCGGAGCCCGAATCGATCCCGGCGGCCTGCTTGATCAGGATCGCGGCCGGCGGGGTCTTCGTCACGAACGTGAACGAGCGGTCCTCGTACACGGTGATGACGACGGGGATGATCGTCCCCGAGTCCTGCTGCGTCTGGGCGTTGAACGCCTTGCAGAACTCCATGATGTTGATGCCGTGCTGACCCAGGGCGGGGCCGACCGGCGGAGCCGGGCTGGCCTGGCCGCCGGCGGCCTGCAGCTTGATCTGGGTGAGGACCTTCTTTGCCATGCGGTGTCTCCTGCCACTGCACCGGCGGCGCCGGTGGGAGTGGTCGTAGCGGATTGCTTAGATCTTCTTCACCTGGTCGAACCCGACCTCGACCGGGGTCTCCCGGCCGAAGATGGAGACCAGGACCTTTAGCTTCTGCGCGTCCTGGTTGATCTCGGAGATCTCGCCCGAGAAGTCCGACAGCGGACCGCTGACGACCTTCACGGACTCCCCGATGCTGAACTGCGCCTTCGTCTGGACCTTCTGCGCGACCTCGCGCTTGAGCAGCCGGTCGACCTCGACCTGCGTGAGCGGGACCGGCTCGTTGGACGCGCCGACGAACCCGGTGACGCCCGGCGTGCCCTTCACGAGCTGCCAGGAGTCCTCGTTGAGCTCCATGTTCACGAGCACGTAGCCCGGCATGGTGCGCTGCTCCTTGGTCTTCTTCTCGCCGTCCTTGACCTCGGAGACCGTCTCCGTGGGCACGACGATCTGGCGCATGAAGCGCTTCTGGCCCAGCGAGACCGAGCGGTGCTCGAGGTTCTGCTTGACCTTGTTCTCGTGCCCGGAATAGGTGTTGACGACGTACCAGCGGAACATGGCGTTACCTGACTGACGGAAAGACGATTAGAGGACGAGGTCCACGAGGTTTTCGGCGGCGACGTCCGCGAGACCCAGGTAGGCCCCCGCGACGACGACGAAGCCGAGGACCACGGCGGTGGCCTGCCCGACCTGGCGGCGGTCCGGCCACTGCACGCGCTGCAGCTCGGCCCAGGACGCCTTCAGGAACCGGCCGAACCGCGCCGGCCCGCCCTTGGTGGACTGGCCCGGCAGGCTCTGCTCCCGCGGGGCACCGCTCGGCGCGGCCGCGAGGGCCTGCTGCTCGAGCTCGCGCTCGTCGGGAGCGTCCTGCTCCTGCTCGTGCTCGTCGTCGCGCGCCACGTCGGCGTCCCGCGGTTAGCGGGTCTCCTTGTGCGACGTCTGCGACCGGCACCACTTGCAGTACTTCCGCAGCGTGATGCGATCGGGGTTGTTGCGCTTGGACTTGTTGGTCTGGTAGTTGCGGCGCTTGCAGTCCTCGCAGGCGAGGGTGATGGCGATGCGCACGTCTCCGCGGGCCATGTGGCGTTCCCCAGAGGAAGAATGTTGGACAGGCTGCGACGGGCTTCCGGGCGAAAAAAGAACCCGCCCGGGAGCGAGTCGACCCGGGAGGATAGCGTGCGGCGTCCGCGGGCGCGGCGCCGTGGCGCTCAGGCCCGCGCGCTGGTGGCCGGGTCCAGGCGGGTGAGCTTCACCGACGCCTCGTAGGTCGCCTGCGCGACGCCGCGATAGACGCCCTTGATCGGCGGCACGTCGACGTAGTGGCGACCGTGCCCGATCTTCACGTGGGTCTCCCCCGCGAGCCGGCGGTTCGTCGGGTCCGCCCCGACCCACACGGGCTCCCCGCGCTCCTCCGTCGGCAGCAGCGCCTCGAGCCACGCGTGCGTGTGGACCTCCATCGAGTCGAGGCTGCCGTCCGCCGGGGCCGCCCAGAGGTACCCGCTGACGTAGCGCGCCGCGATCCCGTGGCGGCGCAGCAGCAGCAGCCCGAGGTGCACGAAGTCCTGGCAGACGCCGCCGCCGACGCGCAGCAGGTCCTCGACCGTGGAGCCGACGTACGTGGCGGTCTGGTCGTAGCGGAAGCGGTCGGGGATCAGCTCGCACAGGAGCTTCAGCGTCGCCAGCGGGGTCGTGGCGCGGGTCGTCTCGACGAGCCCGTCCAGCAGGCCCTCGGGCGGCTCCGCCGGGCCGGGCAGCAGGAACTCCCCGGCCGCCTCCTCGTAGGCGGGCGTCCCGAGCGCCTCCCAGGAGGACTCCGGCGGCTCGGCCGGCTCGGAGGTCACGACCCGGGCCCGCACGTCGATCGTCAGGTGGTCGTGGATCTTGGGGATCCCGAACTCGATGACCTCGGTGCCGAAGTAGTCGCGGTGGCTCTGCACGCGCGTCTCCGGATCGGTGCGGAACTGGAAGTCGTCGCAGCGCTGCGTGCTCGTCGTCGCGGGACGCACCCGCAGCGCGTTGAGGTTGTCGGACACCGGCCCGTCGTAGCGGTACTCGGTGAGGTAGCGGATCTGGAAGTTCATGCGTTCACGTGGGTCGCGACGACGCCCGGCGCGGCCGCCCCGGCGAAGTAGCGCTCGGCGATGTCCTGGTCGACCTGCGCGAGCTCCGACTGGATGAACTCGAACGTGCCGTGCAGGCCCCCGACGCCGGCGATCTCCGAGCGGCGACGGAACTCGAGGTCCGCCCCGAGGCGCGTGAGGCGCAGGACCGGCTCGCTGTTGCGCGGGTTCAGGTCGGCCTGCTCGATCGACTGCAGCAGCGACTCGACCGAGGCGGCGACGCTGTCCGGGTAGGCGCGCTCGAACAGCAGGAACCGCGCGACCGGCTGCGCGTTGGGCGGGCCCGGCACGGCGCGGCGGAACGCCTGGAAGCCGCCGACCGCCTGCAGCAGCGCGAGCGCCTGTCCGTCGCGCGCGGCGGTGTCGTCGGCGTCGGCGACCGGCAGCGCGACGCGCAGCATCCGCAGCACCATGTCGGCGGCCTCGATCCGACCGCCGGCGATGAGGAACGCGCTCGCGTCGTCGCGCAGCATCGTCCGGCGCGTGAGGCCCCAGAACAGCGCCGAGCGCTCCTTCACGTACTGGTAGAAGGAGTAGGGGCCCGTGCGCAGCCGGGCGGAGAGGTCGCCCTCCAGAAGCGTGAGGTTCGTGGTGTTGACCGCCTCCCACATCTCCGCGCTGATGACGTCGCGGACGGTGCGCGCACCCTCGCGGCCGCGGGCGACGCACGAGACGACGCTCGCCGGGTCGTCGGCGTCGAGCGTCAGCCGCTCGAGCACGTCGTCGCGCCGGGCCGGGAGCCCCTCCGGGTTGGCGCCCATGATCGCGAGGATCGAGCCCCAGCCGAGCGTCACGCCCGCCGGGTCGTCCGGGCGGCCCTGGACGTCGGCCTGGAAGACGCCGTCGAGCATCCGCGCGGTGTGCTCGGCGCGGACGAGGTTGCGCCCCAGCCAGAACAGCTCGTGGGCGATGCGCGCGAGCATCTAGGCGTCCTCCCCCGCGGTCGTCGGGGCGGGGGCCTGCTGCTGCTGTTGCTGTTGCTGCTGGGCCTGGCCGGTCCAGCCGCCGTAGCGCAGGTCGGGCATCGTCGGCGGCAGCGGCGCCGGGATCGTCGGCTCCTCGCGCTCGGCGTCGGTGCCGTCCTCCAGCACCCAGGTGTCCTTCGAGCCGCCGCCCTGGGAGCTGTTGACGATCATCGACCCCTCGACCATCGCGACGCGGGTCAGCCCCCCGGGGATGATCTTGATCGTCTCGCCGAACACGGCGAACGGGCGCAGGTCGACGTGGCGCGGGGCGACGGTGCCGTCGACCCCCGCGGTCGGGACCGTCGAGAGCTTCACGATCTCCTGCGCGATGTAGCGCTCCGGCTCGGCCTGCACGTACTTCGCGACCTTCTCGAGCTCCGCCTTCGGCGTCGACGGCCCGATCACCACGCCCTTGCCGCCGGACTCGCCGGTGGGCTTGACGACGAGCTCGTCGAGGCGCCCGAGCACGTGGTGCAGCTGCTCGGGGTCGGTCAGCAGGTACGTCTTGACGTTCTGGAGGATCGGCTCCTCGGACAGGTAGTAGCGGACCATCTCCGGGACGTAGTGGTAGACCGCCTTGTCGTCCGCGACACCGGTGCCGAACGCGTTGGCGATCGCGACGCTGCCCGCCCGGTAGGCGCGCACGAGGCCGGGGACCCCGAGCAGCGAGTCGGGCCGGAACTCCAGCGGGTCGACGAAGTCGTCGTCGAGGCGGCGGTAGACGGAGTGCACGCGCTGCAGGCCGCTGGTCGTGCGCATGTAGAGCACGTCGTCGCGCACGACGAGGTCGCTCGCCTCGACGAGCTCCACGCCCATCTGGCGGGCGAGGAACGCGTGCTCGAAGTACGCGCTGTTCATCGGACCCGGCGTCCAGACGACGACGGTCGCCTCGTCGTCGGTCGACGGGGCCACGGCGCGCAGGGCGGCGAGCAGCAGCTGCGGGTAGTGGTCGACCGGCCGCACGCGGTAGTGCTGGAACAGCTGCGGGACCAGGCGCGTCATCGCGACCCGGTTCTCGAGCACGTAGGAGATGCCCGACGGCGTGCGGACGTTGTCCTCGAGGACCTTCCACGAGCCGTCGCTGTCGCGCACCATGTCGCAGCCCGCGACGTGGCAGTACACGCCACCGGGCGGCCGCACGCCGTGGACCGCGCGCGCGAAGTGCGAGCGGCTGACGATGAGCTTCCACGGCACGATGCCGTCGCGGACGATCTCGCGGCCGTGGTACACGTCGTCGACGAAGTGGTTCAGCGCGCGGATGCGCTGGGCCAGGCCGCGCTTGATGTGGGTCCACTCGGTCGCCGGGATCACCCGCGGGACGAGGTCCAGCGGGAACGGACGGTCCTTGACGGGACCGTCCTCGCCGGTGGCGTCGAAGGTGATGCCCTGCTGCATGAAGATCGCGTCGCGACGGCGCCCGGCGGCGGCGAGCTGCTCCGGGCCCAGCCGGGCGAGCTCGGCGACGAGCGGCACCAGCTCGGGGTGCGGCACCCCGCCCGGACCGAAGACCTCGTCCATGAAGCCGCCGGACGGACGGTAGACGGTGGGCTCTCTCAGGATCGTCGGCTCGTTCACGCGCTGACCATCATGCCCGGGAACGGGGTCGCTCACGCTGTGCGTTCGTCGGAACCTCCGCGGGCGCGGTTGTCCACCCGGTCGAGTCCGCGTCCGGAGCCGTACTCTCGCGGCATGCTCGGGTCGCCGCGACGCGCCGCCTTCGCCGGCGTCTTCGCCGCGACGCTCGTGGCGTTCCTCGCGATCGGGGCGGTCCTGCCGATCCTCCCGCGCTACGTGCAGGGGCCGCTGGACGGCGGCGACATCGCCGTCGGCATCGTCACCGGGGCGTTCGCGATCGCCGCGGTCGTCGGCCGGCCGGTCGGCGGCCGGCTCGCCGACCGCTGGGGACGCAAGCCGGTGATCCTGGTCGGGATGGCGCTGTGCACCGCGGCGGCGTGCCTGTACTACCTGCCGTTCGGGGTCGCCGGCATCGTCTTCGCGCGGCTGGTCCTGGGCCTCGGCGACGGCTGGGTGTACACGGCGTCCGCGACCTGGATCGTGGACCTCGCGCCCGAGGAGCGGCGCGGGCAGGCCATCGCGATGTTCGGGATGGCCATCTGGGGCGGGCTGTCGCTCGGCCCGCTGTTCGGCGAGCTGCTGCTCTCGATCGGCTCCTACGAGGCGGTCTGGGCGTTCGCCGCGGCGACGCCGCTGATCGCGGCCGCGATGGTCGCCCGGCTGCCGGAGGTGCAGCGCGCCCCGGCCCCGCCGCCACCGCGCGGCAGCGGGTGGCTGCCGCCCGGCGTCGTGCTGCCCGGCAGCGCCCTGCTGCTCGGCAACATCGGCTACGCCGCGTTCGCCGGGTTCATGGTCCTGCACCTCGACGCGGAGGGCATCGGGCACGGCTCGGCCGCGTTCGTGGCGTTCGCGGTCGCCGTCGTGATCGGTCGTCTGCTCCTGGGCGGCGTCCCGGACCGCTACGGCGCCCGGCCCGCGGCCCTGGGCGCCGGCGGGCTGGAGGCCGCCGGGCTGACGATGATCGCCTTCGCCGGGTCGCTGCCGGTCGCGTTCGCGGGCGCCCTGGTGATGGGGCTGGGCTTCTCGCTGCTCTTCCCCGCCCTCGCGCTGGTGGCGATCTCCGCCAACCCGCCGGAGCGGCGCGGGGCCGCGCTCGGCGCGTTCACCGCGTTCTTCGACATCGGCGTGGGCGTCGGCGGCCCGCTCGCGGGCGCCATCGCGTCGCTGACCGGCTACACCGAGGCCTTCCTCGTCGCCGCCGCGTGCGCCGTGATCGCCGCCGCCCTCGGCGTCCTCGCCGCCCGCACCCCCGCCCGCGGTCGAACAGGGAGTTCTTCGGCCTAGAGGGGAGAAACTCCCTGTTCGACGGGGTCGGGGGTCGGCGGCGCCCAGGCGCGCAGCACCTCGACGAGGCGCTCGACGGACAGCTCGTAGGCGTCGGCGTCGAGCCGCGCCTCGCGACCGTCGGCGTTCGTGAGGGTCACGCTGGTGCCACGCACGGCGTAGTGCGTGATCTCGGACCAGGGCAGAGGGGCCGCGTCGTCCACGACGAGGCCCGACGGGCCGACCGCGAAGGAGGAACCGCGCCCGCCGCGCACGAGCAGCGCGACGAGCATGGCGGCCGTTCCGCCGCAGAAGGTCCCGATCACCAGGCGCTCGACGAGCGGTCCGTCGTCGACGATCGCCGCGGCGAGGCCCCACAGCAGGGCCGCAAGGACCAGCAGCCCGATGAGGGCGTCCCCGTCCCGGTCCTCCCGGTAGGCCGTCGGCCGGCGGTCGGCGACCCGTCCCACGGCGACGAACGGCTCGAGCGGCCCGCGCGGGTCGGCGCTGCCGTCCGGCAGCCGGCCGAGGACCGCCCGAACCGCGTCGGCGCCGGACTGCAGCGCCACGAGGACGCCGACGAGCCACACGAGCTGGCCGGCATCTGCGCCGAGGAGCCCCGGCGGCAGGCCGACCGCCGCCTCGACGACGAGGGCACCGCCGATGCCCAGGAGCCACGCCAGTCCGAAGCCCAGCCAGCCGAGCCAGCGCGGTTCGTCCCGGCGGGCGCCGCGCGGGTGGCGCCCGGCGACCACGTCGACATAGGGGCCCGCGAGCACGCCGACGGCGATCAGCAGCAGACCGCTGCCGCCGGCCTGGGCCAGCAGCGTTCCCAGGTACATGGTCAGCAGCGGGGCGGTGACAGCGGCCACCAGGATGCGCAGCCGCGCGCTCATCCCCGGTCCGCCACCGGGCGCAGGAACTCCGGGACGGGGCGGACCATCGAGCGGCCCGACTCGCGCTCCCACGTCCGCTCGAGGCCGCCGAGGTGCTCGTCCATGACGGCCTCGACGCGGTCGAGGTCGCCGGAGCGGATCGCGGCGAGCGTGCGCTCGTGGACCTCGACCGACCACGCCGGGGCGAGCGGCTCGTGCAGCGTCATGTCGCGGGCGATCTCGAGGTCGCGCAGCAGCGAGCGCATGAGCTTCATGATCGAGCGGTTGCGGGTGGCGCTGGCGATGCCGAGGTGGAACTGGAGGTCGAGCTGCAGGAAGCGGTCCTCCGCGGACTGCGGCATGCGGTCGTCGCGCAGCAGCGCGCGCTGGCGCTCGATCGTCTCCTCCAGGGCGGCGAAGTCGTCCTCGGTCGCGTAGGCGGCGGCGAGCTGCGCGACGCGCGGCTCGAACAGCCGGCGAGCCTCGAGGACGCCGCCGATCTCCCCCAGGCGCAGCTGCTGGGTGCGGTGGACGAGCTCGCGCGGGACGACGTCCCCGACGACGAACATCCCGCCCGCCGACCCGGGACGGACCTCCAGGACCCCGGCCTTCACCAGGACCCGGACCGCCTCGCGCAGCGTCGGGCGGCTGATGCCCATCTGCTCGGCGACGAGACGCTCCGACGGCAGGCGGTCGCCGACCCGCAGCTCGCCGTGGCGGACGCGCTCGGCGATCTGGGCGACGGCCTCCTCGAACGTCTTGCGTGTCTGGACCGGACGGAACTCCACGCCGGTGAGTATCCCTGACCGGAAACCCGTCGGTCATCGCGACATCGCCCTTGCACGCGGCCTCCCGCCAATGGTAAAAGCACCTGACCATGCTTGGACCGACGATCAGCACGCCGCGGACGCCGACCGGAGCGCCCTCCCGGGCGGTCGGTCGCACGGTCACCCTCGAGGACAAGTACCGGCTCGACGAGGGCCGCATCGTCCTCAGCGGCGTGCAGGCGCTGATCCGCGCGGCGTTCGACCAGCTGCGCGCCGACCGCCGCGCCGGCCTGCGGACCGGCGGCTTCGTCTCCGGGTACCAGGGCTCCCCGCTCGGCGGCCTGGACCAGGAGCTCGCCCGCCAGCACGCGCTCGCCGCCGAGCTCGACCTGCACCTGCGGCCCGGCCTCAACGAGGAGCTCGGGGCGACCGCCGTCATGGGCTCCCAGCTCGCCACGCAGCTGCCCGGGCCGCGCGTCGACGGGGTCGTGGGCACCTGGTACGGCAAGGCCCCCGGCGTCGACCGGGCCTCCGACGCGATCCGCCACGCGAACCTCGCGGGCACCTCCCCCAGCGGCGGCGTGCTCGCCCTCGCCGGCGACGATCCCGGGTCGAAGTCCTCCACCCTGCCCAGCGCCAGCGAGCCGCTCCTCGCCGCCCTGCACGTGCCCGTCCTCTACCCCGGCGACGTGCAGGAGACCCTCGACCTCGCGCGGCACGGCTACGAGCTCTCCCGGGCCAGCGGCCTCTGGGCCGGCCTGAAGGTCGTCACGAACGTCGCCGACGGGGCCGGGACCGCCGAGGTCCACCCCGACCGGCTGCGGATCGACCGGCCCGTCGCGGAGGTCGACGGGCGGCCGTACCACCACGTCCCCACCGCGCGACTGCTGGCCCCCGTCTCCACCGACCTCGAGGCGTCCCTGCACGGGATCCGGCTGCCGCTCGCCGTCGAGTACGCGCGCCGCAACGGGCTCAACCGCATCACCCTCCCGACCGCCGACGCGTGGCTCGGCATCGTCGCCGCGGGCAAGACCTACCACGACGTCCGCCAGGCGCTCACCGACCTCGGGCTGTCCGACCGGGCGCTGATTCAGGCCGGGATCCGACTGCTGCAGCTCGGCATGGTCTGGCCGCTGGAGCCCGCGATCACGCGCGAGCTCGCCCGCGGCGTCGACGAGGTGCTCGTCGTCGAGGAGAAGCAGGCGTTCCTCGAGCGCGAGGTCAAGGCCGTCCTCTACGGCGCCGCGGCGCCGCGCGTCATCGGCAAGACCGACGAGCGCGGCGCCCCGCTGCTCCCCGCCCACGGCGAGCTCGACGCCGACGACATCGCGCTCGTCGTCGCCGCCCGGCTGCGCGCCCGCGGGATCGAGCCGCCGTCGGTCGCCGCGCGCGTCGCGCGGATCGAGGCCGCCCGTGAGCGCGCCGGCGCCGTCCCCGCGCTCGGGACCGCCGGACGCACGCCGTTCTTCTGCTCCGGCTGCCCGCACAACAGCTCCACCCAGGCACCCGACGGCGCGGTCGTCGGCGGCGGCATCGGCTGCCACACCATGGTCCTGCTGAACCCCGACGGGAAGGGCGAGGTCGCGGGCATCACGCAGATGGGCGGCGAGGGGACCCAGTTCATCGGGATGGCGCCGTTCACCGCGACCGGGCACTTCCTCCAGAACCTCGGCGACGGCACCTTTCACCACTCGGGGTCGCTGGCGATCCGCGCGGCCGTCGCGGCCGGGCTGCCGGTCACCTACAAGCTCCTGTCCAACGGCACCGTCGCGATGACCGGCGCGCAGGACATCGAGGGCCGCATGGCCGTGCCCGAGCTGACGCGCTGGCTCGCGCTCGAGGGCGTCAGGCGGATCGTGATCACCACCGAGGACCCGTCGCGCTTCGCCGACGCGACGCTCGCGCCGATGACGACCGTCCGCCCGCGCGAGGACCTGCTCGCCGTCCAGGAGGAGCTCGCCCGCGAGCCCGGCGTCACCGTGCTGATCCACGACCAGGCGTGCGCGGCCGAGAAGCGCCGCCTGACCAAGCGCGGGAAGCTCGCGCCCGCCCCGTTCCGGGTGGCGATCAACGAGCGGGTCTGCGAGGGCTGCGGCGACTGCGGCAGCAAGAGCTCGTGCCTGAGCGTCCTGCCCGTCGACACCGAGTACGGCCGCAAGACCCGCATCCACCAGGCCTCCTGCAACACGGACTTCTCCTGCCTGGAGGGCGACTGCCCGTCGTTCGTGACCGTCCGGCCCGCCCGCCGCCGCCGCGCGGCGGCCACGACCGCGCCCGCCGCCGCGCGGCCCGCCGTGCCCGAGCCGCCCGCGCTGCCCGCGCCGCCGCGCCGCGCGCGCAGCGGCGCGACGAACGTGCGGCTCGTCGGGGTCGGCGGGACCGGCGTCGTGACCGTCGCGCAGATCATCGGGATGGCCGCGATGCTCGACGGTCTGCACCTCGCCGCGCTCGACATGACCGGGCTCGCGCAGAAGGGCGGCCAGGTCGTCAGCGATCTCGTCCTCTCCCCCGCGCCGGTCGACGGCGTCGGCAAGCTGCGCAGCGGCACCGCCGACGTCCTGCTCGGCCTCGACGTGCTCGGGACCGCCACGCCGAAGAACCTGCTCGTCGCCGCCCCGGACCGGACCACCGCGGTCGTGTCCACCAGCGCCGTGCCGACCGGCCGGATGGTCGTCGACCCCGGCACGCCGTTCCCGCGCCTGACCGGGCTGCTGCGCACGATCGAGACCGCCACGGGCGCCGACGGCAACGCGTACCTCGACGCGCAGGCGCTCGCCCAGGCCCTGTTCGGCGACCACATGCCCGCCAACGCGATCGTCGTCGGCGCCGCCTTCCAGCTCGGGGCGCTGCCGCTTGCGCAGGAGTCGCTGGAGCAGGCCTTCCGGCTCAACGGGGCGGGCGTGGAGCAGAACCTGCGCGCGTTCGCGTGGGGCCGGGCGTGCGTCGCCCACCCGCACGCCGTCGCCGCGCTCGCCGCCGACGCGGACGCGCCGGTCCCGGGGGCGCACGCCCCGGCGATGCCCACCCCCGAGCGGGTCGACGAGCTCGTCGCCCGCCGCGCCGCCGAGCTCGTCGCCTACCAGTCGCGCCGGCTCGCGCAGCGCTACGAGGCGGCGGTGGCGGAGGTGGCGGCCGCCGAGCGCGCCGCGACCCCGGGCCGGCTCGAGCTGACCGCGGCGTTCGCCGACGGGCTGTTCAAGCTCATGGCCTACAAGGACGAGTACGAGGTCGCCCGGCTGCACCTGCTGCCGCAGGAGCGGGCGCGGATCGAGGCGGAGTTCGGCCCCGGCGCGCGCGTCGCGCTGCAGCTGCACCCGCCCGCGCTGCGCGCGCTCGGCCTGCGCCGCAAGCTGTCGCTCGGCCCGTGGTTCACGCCCGCGCTGCGCGGCCTGCGGGCGGGACGGCGGCTGCGCGGTACGCCCCTGGACCCGTTCGGGCGCGCGGCGGTCCGCCGCACCGAGCGGGCGATCGTCGACGAGTACCTCGGCCTCGTCCGCGACGCGCTGGCGCACCTGGCGCCGCACACGCACGCGACGGTCGTGGAGCTCGCGGCGCTGCCGGACGTCGTGCGCGGCTACGAGGACGTGAAGCTCGCGAGCGTCGAGCGGTTCCGCGCGCAGGCGCAGGTGCTGCGCGGCCGGCTCGAGGGCGACCCGGCGGTCCCGGTCGTGCAGGTCCGCCGCTACGTCTGAGGCGCGGCGCCGTGGCGGCGATCAGGTGCCGCAGAAGGTGACGTGGCGGTCCCCGGGGGGCGCGGCGCGCGTGTAGCGCTCCCGGCCCGGGCGCACGACGAAGGGGTCGGTGACGACCTCCAGCAGCGCCTCGTAGGGTCCGAGGTCCCCGGCGGTGGCGGCGGCGAGCGCCTCCTCGACGAGCGCGTTGCGCGGGATGTACAGCGGGTTGACCGCGTCCATCGCGTCCGCGTCGGGACCCAGCGCCAGCCAGCGGGCGGTCCACGCGTCGAAGGCCTCCCGGTCGAGCACGTGGGCGCGCGCGGCGGTCGCGTCGCCGCGCGCGGTCCGGGCGAGGTCGCGGAACAGGCCGGTCCAGTCGGGGGCGTCGGCGGTCAGGAGCTCGAGCAGGTCCTCGAGCAGGCCGTCCTGCGGCACGGCATCCAGTCCGAGCTTGCGCGCCATCCCCGTCCCCCAGGCGTCGGTGAAGCGGTCGCGGAAGCGGTCCAGGACCGGGGTGGCGAGCGCGACCGCGTCCTGCGGGTCGTCGGCCAGCAGGGGCAGCAGGCCCTCGGCGAGGCGCGCGAGGTTCCACTGGAGGACCTGCGGCTGGCGGCCGTAGGCGTAGCGGCCGGCGTGGTCGATCGAGCTGTAGACCGTGCGCGGGTCGTAGCCCTCCATGAACGCGCAGGGGCCGTAGTCGATCGTCTGGCCGGAGATCGTCGTGTTGTCGGTGTTCATCACGCCGTGCACGAAGCCGACGAGCTGCCAGCGGGCGAGCAGGTCGGCCTGCACGTCGGCGACGGCCTCCAGCAGCGCGAGCGCCGGGTTGTCGGCCTGCGCGGCGTGCGGGTGGTGGCGGGCGATCGCGTGGTCGACGAGCCGCTGCAGGAGGTCGCGGTCGTCGAGCGTGGTGGTGACGTACTCGAACGTGCCGACGCGCAGGTGGCTCTCGGCGATCCGCACGAGCACGGCCCCCGGGAGCGGGACCTCGCGCGCGATCGTCTCGCCGGTGGCGAGGACCGCGAGCGCCCGTGTCGTCGGGATGCCGAGCGCGTGCATCGCCTCGCCCATCAGGTGCTCGCGCAGCATCGGGCCGACGGCGGCCTTGCCGTCGCCCCCGCGGGAGTACGGCGTCCGCCCGGAGCCCTTGAGGTGCACGTCGTGGCGACGGCCGGTGGGGTCGACGAGCTCGCCGAGCAGGACGGCGCGTCCGTCGCCCAGCCGCGGCGAGAAGCCCCCGAACTGGTGGCCGGCGTACCCCTGGGCGACGCTGCGCAGGCCCTCGGGCAGCGCGCGGCCGCTCAGCGCGGCGAGGCCGTCCGGACCGGCGAGCGCGTCCGCGTCGAGGCCGAGCGCGGCGGCGAGTGCGGTGTTGAGGACGAGCAGGCGCGCGTCGGGGACGGCGTCGGCCTCCCACGGGGTGTAGAGCCCCTCGAGGTCGGCGACGTAGGTGCCGTCGGCGAACGGCAGCGGTGGTGCGGTGGCGGCCATCGGTCAGTCCAGGAGGGTCCAGGGGTCGAAGCGGTCGATCGGCACCACGCGCACGCGCGGCAGCGGGACGGTGAAGGCGCGCACGTCGTCCTCGAGGTCCAGCAGCTCGAGGCCCTCGGCGGTCAGCTCGGCGAGCTGCGTGCTGACGAGCTCGCGGAAGCCGACGACGCCGGTCCGGCGGCTGGGGTCGCGCACGAGCGGCGTGAGCGCGGGCGCGAAGTCGCCGTCGTGGCTGAGCAGCAGGACGTCGCCGCCGTCGCGCTGGGCGAGCGCCTCGAGCGTGCGCTGGATCGCGACGTCGACGACCTTGACGTCCGCGGGACCGGACAGGAGCACCGGCCGGTAGCCGATCGCGGTGACCGCCTGGACGAAGGACATCGGGAGCGTGCCGCTGCCGTTGAGGAAGAAGAGTCCGCGCACGGGCTGCTCCCAGAGCGCGCGGGCGTGGTCCAAGACGCGGTCCCAGCGCGGGCGCTCCTCGGGGGTCGGGCGTCGTCCGAGCAGGCTGCCGCCGAGCGTGGCGTCGATGTTCTCGCCGTCGACGAGCAGGAAGGTCTCGCGGGCGGTCATGCCCCCAGCCTAGCGGGCCGGTCCCGGGGTTCTGTCGACCTGGACGCCGCCCGGACCCGACCCTCGAGCCTGGGTCGAGGGTCGTCGCGGGGCGGCCGACGACCCCGAGATCACCGACCGTTGTTGGCCGCGTGACCGTCGCAGCGACCCTCGACCCATGGTCGAGGGTCCGCGGTCGGGGCCGTTGGCGGAGAACCGCCGCGTCCCCTCCCTGGTGGGATGGCGCGGAACGCCCGGGTGGGAGTCGAACCCACGGATCGCGGTGTTGCAGACCGCTGTGCCCCGATGGCCTCCGGGCGAGGTGCAGGAGTCGGTGGTGCGACGGTCCCCTCGACCGCCGCACCACCCGGGCCGGGCGTCGCGCAGGAACGACACGACGTCCGAACACCCCTGCAGGGTCACGGCACGCCAGTCCCGGACGTGCCCCCGCTGGTCACGGCCCGGTCAGCCTAGCACAAACTCAATAATCTCGACAAACTTTATAGGCTTTAGGCGTCGAGTGCGTCCGCGAGCTCCCGCGCGTACCCCGGGACGTCGAACAGGAAGGCGTCGTGGCCGTGGTCGCTGTCGAGCACCAGCTCGCGGCGCACCCGTCCCCCGCCGGCCCGCAGCGCCGCGGCCAGCCGCCGGGCGTGGTCGGGGCCGAAGCGCCAGTCCGAGGAGAAGCTCAGCACCGTGCACTGCACCTGCGGCGACACCACCCGCGGCCTCGCCCCGAACGGGTCGAGGTCGTCCATCAGCCGCGACAGGTACAGGTAGCTCCACGGGTCGAAGCGCGCGACGAACGCCGCCGCCTGCCGGTCGAGGTACCGCTCCACCGGGTGCCGCGTCGCGAGCCAGGCGCGCGCGTCCGGGTCGGGCGCGGCCGCACGACGGTGCTCCCCGAACCGGGCCTCCAGGCCCTGCTCGGAGAGGTAGGTCACGTGCCCCAGCCGTCGCGCCACCCCCATCCCGACGTCGGGGTCGCGCGTGGGCCGTCCCGCGCCGAACGCCGGGTCCGCGAGGATCGCCGCGCGCGCCACCGCGGAGAGCGCGACGTTCTGCGCCGTCAGCCGCGCGGTCGTCGCCACGAGCAGGGCGCGCGCCAGGCGCCGCGGGTGCTCCAGCAGCAGCTCGAGCACCTGCATCCCGCCGAGCGAGCCGCCGACGGCCGCGTGCAGCCGGTCGATCCCCAGGTGGTCGAGCAGGCGCAGGTGCACCGCGACGAGATCCCCGACGGTCAGCGGCGGGAAGTCCAGGCCGTACGGGCGCCCCGTGCGCGGGTCCGTCGACGACGGCCCCGTCGTCCCGGCGCAGCCGCCCAGGAGGTTCGGCGTGATGACGTGGAAGCGCTCGGTGTCGATCGCCAGCCCGGGCCCGACGTGCTCGCGCCACCAGCCGTCCGGGGCGACCGCGTGGGCGTCCCCGGTCAGGGCGTGGCAGACGAGCACCGCGTTGGAGCGGTCCTGCGCCAGCGGTCCGTGCGTCTCGTAGGCGACCTCCACCGGCGCCAGCCGGCGCCCGCAGGCGAGCACCAGCGGGTCGTCCTCGGTGAAGAGGACGACCCGCCGGGTCGCGGTGAGCGCTGAGCCCACGGCCCCGGTCCCGGGTCAGGCGTGCGCGGGCTGCCGCGCGGCGGCCAGCGCCTGGTCGAGGTCGGCGATGAGGTCCTCGACGTGCTCGATGCCGACCGACAGGCGCACCGTGTCCTGCGTGACGCCCGCGGCGGCGAGCTCCTCCTCGGAGAGCTGCGAGTGCGTGGTCGAGGCGTTGTGGATCGCCAGCGACTTCGCGTCGCCGATGTTCGCCAGGTGGCTGAACAGCCCGAGCGACTCGATGAAGGTGCGGCCCGCGTCGTGGCCGCCCTCCACCCCGAAGGTCACGAGGGCCCCGTGGCCACCGCGCAGCACGCGACCCGCGACCTCGTGGTTCGGGTCGTCCTCGAGGCCCGGGTAGAACACCCACGCGACCGCCGGGTGCTCCTTCAGCCAGCGGGCGATCGCCAGCGCGTTGGCGTTGTGGCGCTCGATCCGCAGCGGCAGCGTCTCGATGCCCTGCAGGAACAGGAACGCGTTGAACGGCGACAGCGCCGCCCCGGTGTTGCGCAGCAGGACCGTGCGCACGCGGCCGATGTAGGCGGCCGGGCCCAGCGCGTCGGACCAGACCACGCCGTGGTAGCTGGGGTCGGGCTGGGTGAGGCCGGGGAAGCGGGCGCCGTGGGCGACCCAGTCGAAGCGCCCGGCGTCGACGACCGCGCCGCCGATCGACGTGCCGTGGCCGCCGATGAACTTCGTCAGCGAGTGGACCGCGACGTCGGCGCCGAGGTCCAGCACGCGCGCGCCGATCGGCGTCGCGACGGTGTTGTCGACGATCAGCGGCAGGCCGTGCTCGTGCGCCGCCTGCGCCCACGCGGGCACGTCCAGGACGTTGAGCCGCGGGTTGCCGATCGTCTCGCCGAACACCAGGCGGGTGCGCTCGTCGACGTGCTGCGCCAGCGAGGCCGGGTCGTCGGCGTCGACCCAGCGCACCTCGATGCCGTACTGCGGCAGCGTGTGGGCGAAGAGGTTGTACGTCCCGCCGTAGAGCTGGGAGACCGAGACGATGTTGTCGCCGGCCCGCGCGATGTTCAGGACGCTGTAGGTCACGGCCGCCTGACCGGAGGCGGTGACGACCGCGCCGACGCCGCCCTCGAGCTGGGCCAGGCGCTGCTCGAGCACGTCCCAGGTCGGGTTCATGATCCGCGAGTAGATGTTCCCCGGCGTCTTCAGCGCGAAGAGGTCGGCGGCATGGTCGGTGTCGTCGAACACGAACGACGAGGTCTGGTAGATCGGGACGGCCCGGGCGTTGGTGGCCGGGTCGGGCGACTGGCCGCCGTGGAGGGCGACGGTCTCGGGACGCAGGGCGGCGGGATCAGACATGGGGCTCCTTCGGGGTGAGGGGTCGGGGGGCGGGTCCGCGTCCGGCGCGGGCCAGGAGGAGGTCGAAGAGCGTGCGGCCGGCGGTCGCGCTGGCGGCGGCGCGCTCGCGGGTGAGGGCGCGCAGGACGCCGGCGCGCGGCCCGGGAGCGCCGGGGCGACCGTGCTCGGGGTGCAGCCACCAGTCGACCATCCACGGCAGGACCTCCGGGTGGAACTGGACGCCGAGGTGGCGGCCGTGCGTGTAGGCGAGCGTGCCGCGCAGGCCGCGCGCGCGGATCGTCGCGCCCGGCGGCGGCACGACGAGCTCGTGCTGCCAGCACAGCCACGCCCCGGCCGGGATCGGGGCGTCGGCACCGGTGACGCCGACGCCCCAGGTGATCCAGGGCGTCGCGGCGCGGCGGGTGCGGCCCCCGAGGGCGACGGCGAGCGCCTGGGAGCCGTAGGCGATGCCCAGCAGCGGCAGCCGCGGCGCGGCGGCGGCGAGCCAGGCGAGCTCCTGTCGCACCCACGGGACGTGCAGGTCGGCCGCCGAGGCGTCGGCGCCGAGCACGACCGCGGCGTCGTGGCGGGACGGGTCGACGGCGGCGAGCTCGCCGCGGTCGGCGCGCACGACGTGCAGGGCGACGTCGCGGTCGGGCGCCCACTCGCCCAGGAGGCCGGGCGGCAGGCGGTCGTCGTGCTGGACGACGAGGATCGAGGCAGGGGGTCTCACGGGACGCGGTGTCCTTCCGGGGAGCGGGCGACGGGGGCGGGCGGCGCGCGTGGGCGCCGTGTCGGTCCGGCGTGGGGCCGGTCAGGCGGCGGGGAGCCGCGACGGCGCGGGACATCGCGCCGCGCCCGGGAGGGCGGGGCGGGTCCCGATCGTGAGCGAGGTGTCGGTGGGAGCCGGCACGAGACCACCGTAGCACAAAGCATGTAATGTCTATCTCATTTGTTGGGATTGCTCGAACGGGTGGTCCGGCACACCACACCGTGACCTCCCCCCTCGCGATCCTCAGCGCCGCCACCGGCCCCGCGCGCCCGCGCCTCGAGCGCCTCGGCGGCATGCTCGCCCTGCTCGCCGCCAGCGTGCGCGTCCTCGCCTCGCCCGCGCGCTTCCCCACCTGGCGAACCGAGTTCGTCCTGCACAGCATCTTCATCCTGCGCGTCGCCGCGCTGCCGATCGCCATCAGCGTGGCCGCCTGGGGCTTCGGCGGCCCGGGCCTGCAGGCCGGCAACTTCCTCGTCACCTTCGGCTCGATCGACCGGGCCGGCGGCTTCATGGTCGTCGCCATCGTCCGCGAGTTCGGGACGTTCGTCACCGCGACCGTCGTCGCCGGTGTCGTCGGCACCACCATCACCGCCGAGCTCGGCGCCCGTCGCGTACGCGGCGAGCTCGACGCGTTGCGCACCCTCGGCGTCGATCCGATCGCGTCGATCGTCGCCCCGCGCATCCTCGCCCTCGCGCTGATGATGATGCTGCTGGACGTGCTCGCGCTGCTGTGCGGCGTGCTCGGCGGCTATGTCGCCGCGGTCGGCGTCCTCGGCGGCACCACCGGCGGGTTCGTCACGAGCTTCTTCGCCAACGCCACGTTCCTCGACCTCGCCGCCAGCGTGCTGAAGGTCGGGCTCTTCGGCGTCCTCATCGGCGTCATCTGCAGCTACCGCGGGCTGACCGCCTCCGGTGGCGCCGCGGGCGTCGGCCGCGCCGTCAACGACGCGGTCGTCGGATCGGTCGTGGCGATCTTCCTCGTGAACCTCCTGTACACGCAGTGGTTCCTCGCGGAGTTCCCCGAGGTCGGCGTGTTCCGCTGAGCCGCCACGGCGACCCGGCGGACCACGCCGACCGCCGGGTCAGGCGGCGAGCTGGAAGCGCCCGACGACCGCCTCGAGGGCGTCCGCCCGGCCCGCCAGCTGCTGCGCGGCCATCGCGATCTCGTGCGCGGACGCCGTCGTCTGCTCGGTCGACGCCGAGACCTGCTGCGCCCCCGCCGAGGACTGCTCGGCGACGCTCGCGACGTCGGCGATGTCGGTGTGCAGCCGCTGCGAGCCCTCGGCGATGCGCGCCACCTCGTCGGTGATCGCCTCCACGCGCGCCCCCAGGTGCTCGACCGACCGGCCGATCGCCACGAAGCTCTCGCGCGCCTCCTCGACGGTCCCGACGCCGACCTCCGTGCGCCGCGCCCCGTCGAGCACGACCTCGCGCGCCCGGGAGGTCTCGTGCTGGATCTGCTCGATCAGGGAGCCGATCGTGGCGGCGGCGTCCTGCGCCTCCTCGGCGAGCTTGCGGACCTCGTCGGCCACGACCGCGAAGCCGCGGCCCTGCTCACCCGCCCGGGCGGCCTCGATCGCGGCGTTCAGCGCGAGCAGGTTCGTCTGCTCGGCGATCCCGGTGATCGTGTCGACGATCCCGCCGATCTCGCCGGACTTCTGGGTCAGCCCGTCCATCGCCTGCGAGACGTCGGCCGACGCCGCGCGCACCGTCGTCATCGCCTCGGTCGCCTCGACCACGGTCCGGGCGCCCCGCTCGGCGACCTGCCGGGCCTCGACGGCCGCATCGGACGCCTCCTGGGCGCTGCGGGCGCTCGACTCGCCGGCGCGGGCCATCTCCTCGGTCGCCGCGCGTGCGGACTCCACCGCGCGGACCTGCCGCTCGGCGCCGAGCGCGACCTCGCCGATCGCGGTCGCGATCTCGCCGATCGCCCGGCCCGTCTCGTCGGAGGAGCCGGCCATCGTCTGGGACGCCACGGTCAGCTCGGAGGCCATCCGGGCGACCTCGCCGACGAGGCCCGAGAGCCGCTCGGTCATCTCCGCGAAGGCGTTGCCGAGCGTGTCCGCGTCGCCCTTGCTCGTCACCTGCACCCGCAGGTCACCGGCCGCGACCGCGGACGCGGTGTCCGCCACGCGGGCGAGGTCCTCGCGCATGTCGTTGTAGGCCGCGATCGACGACTGCGCGCGCTCGAGCATCTCGTTGAAGATGCCGGCGAGCGTGCCTGCCTCGGTGCCCTCCTGCGCGCTCAGCCGGGTCGTGCGCTCGCGGACCTCGACCCCGAGGTCGCCCCGTCCGCTCATCGCCTGCAGCCCCGCCTCGAGGTCCGCCAGGCAGTTCGTGCTCAGGCTTCCCAGGCGATCCTCCAGGTCGGCGAGGCAGGAGTGGTCGCCCAGCGCGACGCGCAGGTCCTCCCGCATCGCGTTGTACGCCTCGATCGAGGTCTGGGCCTTGGCGAGCATGGCGTTGAAGATCTCGGCCAGCCGTCCGACGTCGGCACCGTCGGCGGCGACCAGCGGCGTGGTCACCGGCGTCACCGTCACGGTCAGGTCGCCGCGGGCGCTCATCGCCTGCAGGCCGTCCTCCAGGGCCGTGAGGCAGTGCCCGTCGAGGCTCTCCAGACGGGCGCGCAGGTCGGTGAGGCAGGACTGCGTCCCGAGCGCGTCGGCCAGCTCGGCGCGCAGCGCGTCGTAGGCGGCGACCGACTCGATCGTGCGGGCGCGGATGTCGTCGACCGCGCGGCAGAGATCGCCGATCTCGTCGCGGGCGTCGGAGTCGATCGGCGGGATGTCGAAGGCGACCTCGTGTGCGTGGTCGCCGCGCTCGAGGGCCCGCAGCCCCTCGGCGAGCCCGTCGACCGCCTGGTCGCGGACGAGGCCGAGCCGCTCGCGGACCTCGCCGACCGCGGAGCTGACGTCACGGCTGATGCGGCGGGAGACGAGCAGCGCGACGGCGACCGCGAGGAGCGCAGCGAGGAGCCCGGCGATCGTCGCCGTGCGGCTCGCGGACCGCGCCGAGTCCTCCGACTGCCCGCGCAGCGTCTCGAAGCGCTGCTGCGTGCGAACCGCGGCGGCGAGCACCTGCTCGGCCATGCGCTCGGCCTTCTCGAACGCGGTGCGGATCGCGGCGATGCCGGCGCGCTCGCGGACCGCGGGGAAGAGCTCCGTCCGCACGGAGGCGTCGTGCGCCTGGTCGGCCTTGTTGGCGCCCGCGGCGATCCGCGTCGCCTCGGGGTCGCCGAACGCCTCGACGCTGGCGGCGCCGCGCTCGGCCATGGCGACGCCGCGCTCGAACTCGCGGACGTAGCGCGCGTCGCCGGTCTCGGCGTAGGAGGCCTGCGCGGCCATCTGGCGGCGGGTCCCCTCGGTCTGGGTCTGGGCGGAGGAGAGGGCGCTGGAGGCGCGGTCGGCGTCGGACCACGCCGAGCCCGAGCGGGCGCCGAAGAGGATCGTCGCCGCGATGGCGAGAACGAACAGCACCACGACGGCACCGAACCCGCGGCGCAGCCGCCCGGCGATCGTGTCTGAGGAGAACATGCGCGATTTTCCTTGGTCGTGAACGGGGAAGTCCCCCGGGGTCGTCGGCCACCGGGGAGCGGTCCGCAGGGGGCGAACTACGGAGTCCGCCCCCGGACATCCGTCCATGTTCACCCTCTACCTGAGGGTGAGACAGCCCGGATCGCGACCACCGGGGCGCCGCTGACGCGGCCCTCGACCCAAAAGCATGTAATCTCTACTGGCATTATCGAGTTAGGCGTCCGGGCAGGGGTCCGCGGCGCCGCTCCCCGCGCATGACCACGCCTTCCTCCGGGACCACCACCGCCCGTGGGCACCGCCCCACGACCACGACGCGCGCACCCGCCACGCGCCGGCCGCACGCACCCCGGGCCGCCCGTCCCTCGTGAGCCGCCTCGCCTCCCGCAACCAGCGCCCCGCCGCCCGCGGCCCGCTCGAGCTGCTCGGCGAGCTCGCGTCGTTCGCCCGCGCCCTCGCCCGGGCCACGCCCGACGTGCGCCGCTACCTCGCCGAGGCCGCCCGCCAGGCCGCGATGATCGCCACCGGCTCGACGCTCGTGATCGTCGCGGTCGCGTTCCTCGCCGGCGGCTCGTGCGGCCTGGAGTCCACCGCGCTGGCGCGCAGCTTCGGCTTCGACCCGATCGCCGGCGGCTTCTCGACCTGGTGCTCGCTGCGCGAGGTCGTCCCGTTCGTCTTCGGCTACATCCTCGCCGCCAAGGTCGGCTGCGGCTTCGTCGCCGAACTCGGCGCCATGCGCGTCCAGGAGGAGATCGACGCGCTCGAGTCGATGGGCGTCCGCTCGCTCGCCTACCTCGGCGTCACGCGGCTGCTCGCCTGCGTCGCCGTGCTGCCCTTCGCCTACCTGCTCAGCATCGGTGCCGCGTACGCCGCCGCCTACCTCATGTCGGTCGTCCGCTTCGGCGACGTGTCCCCCGGCACCTGGTCGCTGTTCTTCTTCACCTTCCAGGACGGCTGGGACCTCGTCTACTCGATGGTCAAGGGCACGGTCATCGCTGCGTGGGTGCTGCTCGTCTCGCTGTACTTCGGCTACGGCGTCCGGGGCGGCCCCGTCGAGGTCGGCGCCGCCACCGCCCGCTCGATGGGCGTCTCGATCATCGGCGTCACCGTCATCTCGATGGCCGGGACGCTCATCTTCTGGTCGGCCAACCCGCGGATCCCGGTGGGATGAGCAGCCGGTCGCTCGCCGCCGCCGCCCTCGGAGCGGCCGTGCTCGCCGTCGCCGTGCTGCTGCTCGGCCCCGGCGGCGGGGCCGACGGGCAGCGCGTCGTCGCGGTGTTCGACGGCGTCAACGGACTCGTCCGCGGCGCAGAGGTCCGCATGGGCGGACTGCGGGTCGGGCGCGTCCAGGACATCGCGCTGCGCGACGGCCGGCCCCGCGTCACGCTGCGGCTCGACGACGACGTGCGCCTGCGCCGCGGCGCCCGCGCCGACCTGCGGCTCGGCTCGCTCAGCGGCACCGTCAACCGCTACGTCGCCGTCACCCCCGGCGACGGGCCGCTGCTCGCCGACGGGGCCACCCTCGGCCTCGCCCGCACCGACCAGCCGGTGGAGGTCGACGACGTCCTCTCCACGCTCGACCCCCGCACCCGCGGCGAGGTCCGCGCCGTCCTGACCGGCCTGCGCGGCGCCACCGACGGCCGCGGCGACGCGCTCGCCGGCGCCCTGCGACGCAGCACCCGCGCGCTGCAGGGCACCGCCGCCGCGCTCGGCGAGGTCACCGCCGACGGCCGCGCCCTGCAGGAGCTCGTCCGCTCCGGCCGGCGCGTCACCGGCGCGCTCGCCGCGGACCCCGGGGCCACCGGCGCCGCCGTCGACGAGGTCGCCGCGCTGCTGGCGGACACCGCCGCCGAGCAGGCCGCCCTCGGCGACGCCCTGGCCGGTCTGCCCGCCGGGCTCGCCGCCCCCCGACGCGCGCTCGAGCGTATCCGCACCGCCACCCCGACCCTCCGCGCTCTCGTGCGCGAGCTGCGCCCCGGCACCCGCGAGCTGCGCGACGCGGCCCCCGAGCTCGCCACGGCGCTGCGCGACGCCCGCCCGGTGCTGCGCGACGCCGCCGCGCTGACCCGCACCGCCCCCGGCGACCTCGACGCCCTACGCGCCGTCCTGCCCACCGCCCGCAAGGTCCTGCCGCGGCTCGACGACGTCCTGCGCGTCGCCGGGCCCGTGCTCGACGAGACCCGCGTGCGGCTCCCCGACTTCTTCTCGTTCTTCTCCGGCTGGGCGGACTTCACGAGCAACTTCGACGCCAACGGGCACGCCGCCCGCGTCGGGCTCGTCCTCCCGCCCGCGCCGCTGAACCAGATCGACGGCAGCACGAACGCCGCCGGCCACCTGCGCGCCCCGTTCGTGCGCGAGCCCGGCGTCCTGCAGGACGAGCCGTGGACCGACTACCGCGACAGCTACGTCGGCGGGGACGGCCGATGAGCCGCCGCGCCGCCACCGCCACCACCCTCCTGCTCCTCGGCGCCGCCGCGGCCGTCGCCGCCGTCCTGCTGCTGCGCGGCGGCCCCGACGTCGACGTCCGCGCCGAGTTCACGAGCTCCCGCGGGCTCGTCCCCCGCGCCGAGGTGCGGCTCGGCGGCGCGCCCGCCGGGTCGGTCGCGGCGATCGAGCTGACCGACCGCGGCACCGCGCGCGTCGACCTCGACCTCCACGACGGCCTGCCCGCCCTGCGCGCCGACGCCACCGCGGCGATCCGGCCCGTCGACCTGCTCGGCGACGTGTACGTCGAGCTCACGCCCGGCACCGCGACCGAGCCGCTGCGCGGCCCGATCCCGGTCGCCCGGACGAGCAACGCGCCGCGCCTGGACGAGCTGCTCTCCACCTTCGACGCCCCGGTCCGCGCCGGCCTGCGCGCGCTGCTGGCCGAGTCCGGCCGGACGCTCGGCGCCCGCGGGGCCGAGCTGGGGCGCGCCGCCATCGAGCTGCGTCCCGCCCTGCGCGCGAGCGACGGCGTCCTGCGCGAGCTCGACGCCCAGAACGCGGCGCTCGGCGCGCTCGTGCAGGACGCCGACCGCGCCGTCGGCTCGCTCGCCGCGCGCCGCGGCGACGTCGCCGGGACCGTCGACGGGCTCGACCGCCTGCTCGCCACCACCGACCGCCGCGGACGGGACCTCGACCGCGGCCTGCAGGACCTGCCCGCCACGCTCACCCGGATCTCCGGCACCGCCCGGCGGCTGGACGCCACCGCGACCGCCGCCGTGCCGCTCGCCCGCGAGCTGCGCGACGCCGCCCCCGGCGTCGCCGGGGCGCTCACCGAGCTGCCCCCGTTCCTGCGCGGCCTGCGGACCGCCGCGCGCGACCTCACCCCGACGCTCGCCGCCCTGCGCAGCACCCTGCGCGACGGGACCCCCGCGCTGCGCTCGCTCGCCTCCGGGCTCGGCGCGCTGACCACGGTGGCCCCGCAGGTCCGGGAGCTCGCCGCGATCGCGCGCGACGCCGCGCCCGACATCTCCGAGGGGTTCTTCGTGAACTTCGCCGACCAGGGCTCCGAATCCGGGAGGCAGCCGTTCGACCCGTTCGCCGACCCGCGGCGCACCTACTGGCGCGGCGCCGCCGTCCTCTCCTGCGAGGCGTTCGGCGTCAAGGTCGCGCCCGGCTGCCTCACCCGCTTCCTCGGCGGCGCCGCCGGCGACGGGACGCGCACGACGGCCCGGCCGCAGCGCGACCGCACCCCGGCCCCGACCGTCCCCGCGGCCGTGACCCCCACGCCCGCCGACGGCGACCGCCCGGCCGCCGCCCCCGGCCCGCTCCTGCCGTCGCTGCTGCCCGACGTCCGCGAGGCGCTGCAGGACCTGCTCGGCCCGTCGTCGCGGACCGGCTCCACGCTTCAGGAGCTGCTGCGCCCATGAGCCGCCGACGCACCCGCCTGCGCGGCCACCTGGCCGTCAACGACGAGGCCCCCCGCGGCAACGGCCTGCTCGCCCTCGGGCTTGTCGTCGTCACGCTCGTCGCACTCGTCGCGTACCTCTCCACCGTCGCGATCGACGGCGGACCGCTGGAGCGCGCCTACGAGGTCCAGCTGCGCGTCGACGCCGCCACCCCGGGCGCGCCGCCGCTGAAGGACGGCGACGAGGTCCGCATCGGCGGGCAGCGCGCCGGCGAGGTGCGCCGCGTCGAGGTCGACCGCGCCGACCCGACCGGCGCGCGGCTCACGCTCGCGCTCGACGGCGCGGTCGGTCGCGGCGTCGCCCGCGACGCCACCGTGCGCGTGCGCATCCGCGGCCTGGCGGGCGCCACCTACCTCGACCTCGACCCCGGGACCGGACCGGTGCTGCCCTCCCCCGCCCGGCTCCCGGACACCGCCGCCAGCGCCGCACCCGATCTCGCGGACGTCGTCGAGACCTTCGACGCGGCCACCCGTGCGGCCAGCCGCTCGGCGCTGACCGGCTTCGGCGGCGGTCTCGCCGGCCGCGGGCGCGAGCTCGGCGAGACCGTCGCCACCCTCGGTCCCGCCGCCGCGCGCCTGACGCCGCTGGCCCGCGCGACGACGCCGCGCCCGGGCGAGCTCGCCGCGCTGCTCGGCGACCTCGGCACCACGGTCCGGGCGGCCGACGCCGACGGCGCGCTCGCCGACGCCGTGCCCGCCGCCCGCCGCACGCTCGACGCCGTCCCGTCGCCCGCCGTCGACGCGACCCTGCGCACCCTGCCGGCGGCGGAGCGCACCGTCGCCACCGTCCTCCCGCAGGCCGACCAGCTCCTGGAGGACCTCCGGGTCGCCGCGGTCGACCTGCGCCCCGCGGCCGTCTCGCTGCGCCGCGCCGTCCCGTCGCTGCGCGCGGCGCTGCGCCGCGACGAGGCACTCGACGACCTCGCGCGCGTCGGCCGGGCCGCGACGCCCGTGCTCCGCGCCGCCGCCCCGCTGCTGCGCGAGCTGCGCGTCCCGACCGCGCTCCTGCGCCCGCTCGCCACGCCGCTGGGCTCGCTTGCCACACACCTCGTCCCGTACCGCCGCGAGATCCTCCTCGCCCCGGAGGGCTTCACCACCTGGGGCGGGTTCCGCTTCGCCGAGGGGCAGGCGTCGGGGGCGCGCGCCGTGCGCTTCAGCATGGTGCTGACCTGCCACCGCGCCCGCGACGCCTACCCGGCTCCCGGCGAGGCGCTCACGCAGGAGGCACCGTGCCGCTGACCCGCACCGCCCTGCGCGGCGCCCTCGTCGCCCTGCTGCTCGTCGCCGGCGTGCTGCTCGCGTGGCTGCGCCCGAACCCGTTCGCCGACCCGACGGAGGTCCGCGCCGTGTTCGCCGACGCCGGGGCGCTCCAGCTCATCGGCGCCGAGGTCCGCATGGCCGGCACGCCCGTCGGCCGGGTGACCGGCAAGCGCCGCGTGGGCGCCGTCGCCGAGGTGACGATGGAGCTCGACGACGCCGCCGGGACCGTCCGGCGCGACGCGACCGCGCAGCTGCGCCCGCGGCTCGCGTTCGAGGGCACCGCCTTCATCGACCTGCAGCCCGGCGGCCCGCGGTCCGCGCCGCTGGGCGACGGCGTCCTGCCGCTGGCGCGGACGACGACCTTCACCTCGCTGGACACGGTCCTGCGGCTCGCCGACGCCCCGACCCGCGCACGCGTCCGCGGGACCGCCGCCGGCCTGGCCCGCGCGCTGGAGCCCGGCGCGCGCGCCGCCGTCAACCGCCTGCTCGGCGACGCACCCGCCCTGCTGCGCGACACCGCCTGGGTGACCGAGGCCGCCCAGGGCCCGCGTCCGGCCGCGCTGCAGCGCACCGTCACGCAACTGGCGACCACCACGTCGGCGCTCGCCGCCCGCGAGCGGGACCTCGCCCCGCTGATGCGCGACACCGCCGCCACCGCGGCCGCGCTGCGCGGGCGGGTGGCCACCGGCCGCGCCGCGCTGCGCCGCACGATCGCCGCCCTGCCCGCCACCGCCGTCGCGCTGCGGGACGGCGGCCGCCGCCTCGACGGCACCGTCGCGCGGCTGCAGCCCGTCGCCGCCGCGCTGCGGCCCGGCGCCCGGCGGCTGGCCCCGACGCTGCGGACCGCACGCCCGCTGCTGCGCGACGCGTCGAGCGCGCTCGTGGCCGCCCGGCCGCTCGTCGCCGACCTGCGGGTCGCACTGCCCGCCGGTCGCCGCGCCGCCACGCCCACCCGGCGTGTCCTGCGCACCACGACGCCGACGCTGCGCACGCTCGACGCGACCCTGCTGCCCGCGCTGCTGCGCGAGACCGGCCTGGGCATCCCGGCCTACCGCGCGTTCCTGAACATGTTCGCCGGCGGCGGCGGCGCGTCGCGCGCCTTCCAGACCCCGGCGCAGGGCGGCAGCACTGGGGCCGGGCACTTCATGCGCTTCGGCTTCCGCTTCCTCACCGGGATCGGCCTGCCCGCTGCGCCGTGCACGCTCCTCGAGCGCCTGCGCCCCGAGCTCGCCGACGCGTTCGCCACCGCGGGAGCGTGCACGCCGTGAGCCGCCGTCGCCGTCCCGTCCCCGCCGGCCGCGCGCTCGCCGGGCCGCGCCCGCGGCTCGGCCGCCTGGCGGTCGTGCTGCAGGCCGTCGTCGCCCTCGCGCTCGCCGCCTTCCTGCTCGCCCAGCAGGACCCGCGGATGCCGTGGGACGACTCCTACGAGGTCCGCGTCGAGCTGCGCGACGCCTCGGGCCTGTCGACCGAGGACCGCAACCGCGTGACCATCGCGGGCGTCCCCGCTGGACGGGTCGACGAGGTCCGCCACGACCCCGAGCGCGGCGTCGCCGTGGCGACCCTGCGCCTCGACGGCGACACCGCCGGCCGCCTGCACGCCGGGGCCCGCGCGACCGTGCAGCCGCGCTCGGCGCTCAACGACCTCGTGCTCGACCTCACCCCCGGCCGCCTCGACGCCCCCGCCCTGCTCGACGGGGACCGCATCCCGGTGGCCCGGGCGGCCGGCGCCACGCAGCTCGACCAGGTCCTCGAGACGCTCGACGCCGACACCCGCTCGCAGCTGCAGCTGCTCCTCGCCGGGCTCGACGAGGGCCTCGGCGACGCCCGGGGCGGACGCGTCGCCGCCGCCCTGCGCCAGCTCGACCCGGTGCGCGTCTCCGGCGGGCGGGTCGCGCGCACGCTCGCCGAGCGCCGCGTGCTGCTGCGCCGTCTCGTCGGCGGCCTGGACACGCTCACCGGGGCGCTCGCCGCCCGTGCCGACGCGCTCGAGCGCGCGGTCGGCGCGGGCCGCCGGACCGTCGCGGTGAGCGCCGCCCGCGACGCGGAGATCGCCGCCGCCGTCGACCGGCTGCCCGGGACGCTCGCGGACGTCCGGGCGGCGCTCGACGGCGTCCAGCGGCTCGCCGACCCGCTCGACCCGGCGCTCGAGCGGCTGCGCCCGGTCGCCCGCGCCATCCCCGGGGCGCTCGACGCGCTGCGGGACAGCACCCCGGCGACGCGCGCCCTGCTCGGCGAGCTGCGCCGCACCGCCCGGCAGACCCGCACCGCCTCCCGCACGCTGCGCGTGACCCTCCAGCGCCTCGGACCGGCCGCGACCGCCCTGGAGCCCGCCGTCCGCGACGCGGCCCCGACCGTGGCGGCGATCGACCGCAACCGCGACGGGATCGGCCTGCTCGGCGAGCGCTTCACCGGCATCTTCTCGACCAACGACGTCAACGGCCCGATCCTCCGCGGCCTCGGCTTCTTCGAGACGTTCAACCCGGCGAACTTCGGCTTCAGCGCCACGACCCCCGCCGCCCGGCTGCGCGCCGGCATGCAGGTCGTCGCGGCGCTCACGAAGGTCTGCGCCGAGCACAACCCGCTCGCCTGCCTCGTGCGCTACCTCGTCCCCGGCCTGCCCGGGGCCGTCCGCACCGCCGCCGACCCGCTCGGCGCGCTGCCCCGGAAGGACCGGCCGTGAACCTCGAGATCCCGCGCGGCGGCGCCCTGGCCCTCGTCGCCTTCGTCGTCGCGTCCGTGACGATCCTGCTGATCCTGACCGCGCGCTTCGGCGGTCCGTCGATCCGGCTCGACGATCCGTACGAGCTGCGCGTGACGCTGGGCGACACCCAGGGGCTCACGGAGCGCAGCGACGTCCTCGTGCGCGGGGTCAAGGTCGGCCGCGTCACCGGGCTGCGCGTGCGCGGCGGCGTCGCTCGCGCGCGCCTCGTCCTCGACGCCGAGCCGGTCGACGTGCACCGCGGCGCCACCGTGCGCGTCGGCAGCAAGACGCTCCTCGGGGAGGCGTACGTCGATCTCGTCCCGGGTCCCGCGGGCGCCTCGCGGCTGCCGTCCGGCGCCACCCTGCCGGCGAGCGCGGTCCGCGACACGGTGCAGGTCGACGAGGCGCTCGCCGCGCTCGGCCCCCGGGCCCGCGAGGACCTCGCCGCCACGGTGCGCGAGGCGGGCCATGGCGCGGCGGCACCCGAGACCGCGGAGCGGGTCTCGGGCACGCTCGGGGAGCTGCACCGCACGGTGCAGGAGCTGCACGTGCTCGGCACGACGCTGCGCGACCAGACCGGGGACATCGCCGCGTCGGTCGGGGCCGGGCGCCGGGTCGTCGGCGAGCTCGCCGTCCGCGACGGGCAGCTGCGCCGTCTGGTGACCGGGGCCCGCACGACGCTGCAGGCCACCGCGCGGCGCGACCGCGCGCTGCGCGCGACGCTCACCGAGACGCCGCGGTTGCTCGCCACCACCGACCGGACGCTGCGCAGCGCCCGGCCGCTGCTGACGCAGGCGCGCCCGCTCGTCGCCGACCTGCGCGCGACCGCGCGGCCGCTCACCGGGGCGCTCGACGCCCTCCCGGCCGCCGCCCAGGACCTGCGCGCCGTGCTCGACCGGGCCGCGCCCGTACGCGCCGCAGCACTGCCGCTGCTGCGCGCCGCGGGACCGGTGATCGCCGCCGCCCGGCCGGCCGCCCGTCGGCTCGACCCGACGCTGCGCAACGTCGTCACCGCCGTGCGCTATCTCGAGCCGCGCAAGGACGCGATCGCCGCCTGGTTCGCGAACACCGCGGCGCTCGGGCGCAACGGCGACGCGAAGGGCCGGTGGGCGCGGTTCTTCATCTTCGCCGACCCGGCGCAGCTGCTGTCGCAGCGGTCCTCGCTGCCGACCAACGCCTACCCGCAGCCCGGGGACGCGGCGGACAACCGCCCCTACGAGCGCGGCCAGACCCCGCGGCTGCGCCCCGCCGAGCTGCCCTGAGCCGCGGTCAGCGGGCGGCGCGGCGCCCGCGCTCGCAGCCGCGGACGACGTCGAGGCGGTCGGCCTCGACGCGGTCGCGTCCCGGGCCGCAGTCGACCACGTCGCGCTCGCCGTCGACGCTGCGCAGGAGGTCGTCGCCGGGGCCGCCGCGGAGCACGTCGGCGCCGTAGCCGCCGGTGAGCGCGTCGCGGCCCGCGCCGCCGTCGAGGGCGTCGTCGCCGCGGGCGCCCTCGAGCCGGTCGTCGCCGTCGCCGCCGAGCAGCACGTCGTCGCCGCGGCGCCCCTCGAGCCGGTCGGCGCCCGGTCCGCCGTCGAGCCAGTCCCCGACCGCGGACCCCTCAAGGTGGTCGGCGCCGTCGCGGCCGTGCAGCGGCCCCACGTACCCGGCGGCGCGCAGGGCGGTCATGCTGAGGTAGTCGTCCCCCAGGGTCGCCCAGGGGGTCGAGGTGATGCCGTCCGCCCCCCGGATCGCCTCGATCGCGGCGAGCGCGGCCGCCGGCGCCCGACGCAGCCCGGCGTTGACCCTGGCGCGCACCACGTCGCCGGCCTCAATCCACGGGGCGCCGGCCACCCGCCGGGCGACGAGCCGCTCGCAGTCGGCGAAGCGCGCGCCGTGCCCGCCGAGCACCTCGGCCGGGGTGCCGACGGCGCGAGCGCCGTGGTAGGGCCAGTAGACGGTGTCGGTGCCCGGGCCGCACACCACCGTCTGCACGGTGCGGCCGAGCCAGATCGCGTCGTCCCCCGGGCCGCCGTCGAGGACGTCCGCGCCGCTGCCGCCGATCAGGAGGTCCGCTCCCGCGCCCCCCGTCACGCGGTCGGTCCCGGGACCGGCGTCCAGGAGGTCGTCGCCGTCGCCGCCCGCCAGCACGTCCGGGCCGCGCCCGCCGCCGAGGACGTCGTCGCCGGCGCCGCCGAGCAGCAGGGCGTCGCCGCCCCGGCCGCCGAGCACGACGTCGTCGCCGGCCCCGCCGTCGAGCCGGCGGTCGTCGCCGAAGCCGCGCTCGAGGAGGAGGTCGTCCCCGTCACCGCCGCGCAGGTCGTCGTCCCCGTCACCGCCGTCGAGCCAGTCGTGCCCGGCCCCGCCGGACAGGCGGTCGTTCCCGGTGCCTCCGTCGAGGACGTCGTCGCCCGCCGCACCGCGCAGGACGTCGTCGGCCGACCGACCGTCGAGGCGGTCGGGGCCCGGGCCCCCGGTGAGGGTCTGGCTGCCGTAGCCGCCGACGAGCTCGCGCGCGGGCGCGGCGGCGGGCAGCAGCGCGGCGACGAGGAGCGCCGCGACGAGCGGGGAACGGGACGGCATGCCTGCCCATCGGCAGCCGGGCGGCGGGGCATGAGCGGCTCAGGCCGCGCCGCAGAGCACGTCGCCGCGCCCGGTGCGCGCGTAGACGACGCGGTGCCCCTCGCGGCGGCCGGTCACGAGCCCCGCGCGGCGCAGGACCTGCAGGTGCGCGCTGACGCCGCCGGCGCTGACCTCCAGGCGGCGCGCGAGCTCGTCGGTCGCGGCGGGCCGCTCGAGCGCCAGGAGGATGCGGGCGCGGCCGCGGCCGAGCAGCGCGCCGAGCGCCTCGTCGTCGGTCTGCGCGGGCGCCCAGAGGTCCGCGACCCCGGGCGGCGGGTAGACGAGCGTCGGCTGCCACGGCGCGTCGACGAGCGGCCACACCGCCGGCCAGGAGAAGGCCGCCGGGACGAGCAGCAGGCCGCGGCCGCCGAGCGGCAGGTCGACCGCGCGGCGGCGTCCGCTGAGCTCGACGGCCCCGTCGGTCCAGCGCACGGTGTCGTGCAGGCCCGCGAACGCCGCCTGCGGTCCGACGGCCGCCAGCCGCCGGGCGCGCCAGGCGATCTCCGTCTCGACCAGGGCGAGGACGCGCGGCCAGACGTCGGCGAGCGCGAGGTTCCAGAACACGCGCATCTGGTCGGCCAGGCCGGGGATCGCGGTCGACGGGCGGTCGATCAGCGGCCGGGCGTGGGCGGGCACGCCGTCGGGGTAGGCGCGCGCGATCTCGAGCGCGACCTGGGCCGGCGGGGTGCGGCATACGCGGTCGAGCTCCTCGGCGAGGACGGCGTGCGGGGCGTTGGGCGGCGGCGAGACGAAGTCGGGGTGCCAGTCGCTCTCCAGCGGGACGGCGGCCTCGAGCAGCGACAGGTCGACGCCGGTCAGCCGCGGTGCGACGCGGGCCGCCCACGGGGCGTGGACGGCGTAGCGGCGCGGGTCGCGGACGGCGTCGTAGGCGCCCGCGAGCTCCATCAGCGGGGCGATCGCGAAGCGCGTGCGCAGCAGGTCGTCCTGGCCGAAGCGGTACCGGAACACGTTGGATTCAGTCTAGAGCGAATCACTCACGCGACTCGCAGGGCGTGTCGCACCCTGAGCGCATGCAGGTCATCACCCAGTCCCCGGGCGCGCTGCGCCTCTTCGCCCTCTCCCTCCTGGCCCGGCTGCCGCTCGCGATGATGAGCGTCGGGCTGCTCGTCCACGTCGAGGGGCTCACCGGCTCCCTCGCCCCCGCCGGCCTCGTCGCCGGCACGTTCGCCGCCAGCAACGGCATCGGCGCCCCGCTGCTCGGCCGCGTCATCGACCGCCGCGGCCAGACGCGCGTGCTGCTCGCCGGTGCCGCAATCGCGGGCGGCGCGCTGCTGACGATCGCCGCGCTGCCCGCCTCCGCCCCGCTCGGCGCCCTGGTGGCGCTCGCCGCCGCGCTCGGCCTCGCGTTCCCGCCGGTCGGCGCCTGCCTGCGCGCGCTGCTGCCCACCGTGCTGCCCGACGAGGCGTCGGTCCGCGCCTCCTACGCCGCCGAGTCCGCGATCCTCGAGGTCACCTGGATCGCCGGCCCGCCGCTGGTCCTGCTGCTGGGCTCCGCCTGGTCCACCGGCGGGGCGATGGCCCTCGCCGGGCTCGTGCTGCTCGCGGGCACCACCCTGTTCGCGGCGCACCCCGCCTCGCGCGGCTGGCGCCCCACCGGGCAGCCGCGGCCCGCGGGCGGGGCCATGCGCAGCCCCGGCATGCAGACGCTCGCGCTCGTGCTGTTCGCCGCCGGCTGGCTGTTCGGCTCCGTCGAGGTGTCGGTCGTCGCCGCGGCCGACGAGCTCGGCCACCCCGGCGTCTCCGGGGTCCTGCTCGGCATCTGGGGCGCGGGCTCGCTGCTCGGCGGCCTCGTCGCCGCCCGGCTCGGCGGCGGCGCGCGCACGGCCGCCGGCCTCGCCGTCATCCTCGCGGTCCTCACCGTCGGGCACCTGGCGCTCGCCGGGGCGTCGGGCAACCTGCTCGCACTCGGCCTCGTCCTGCCGCTCGGCGGCGCGCTGATCGCCCCGATGTTCGCAACCGTGTTCAGCATGGTCGACGCGGCCACCCCCGCCGGGACCGTCACCGAGGCGTTCGCCTGCCTGAACACCGCGGTCGCGGTCGGCGCCGCGCTCGGCGCCGTCTCCGCGGGCACGGTCGCCGACCAGGCCGGCGCCGGCACCGCGTTCGGCCTCGCGGCGGCCGCCGGGCTCGCCGCCGCGCTCGTCGCGACGGTGCGGGCCCGCACGCTGGCCTGAGCGCGGCGCCCGGGCGCCCGGGCCCGGCTCAGATCAGGCCGAGGTCCGCGGCGGCGTGCTGCGGGCTGAGGCGCCGGGCGCGCTCGCGGGTCGCGCCGCGCCAGTAGCCGCCACAGGTCGGGCAGCGCCAGATCCGGGCGGTCCCGTCGGTCGTCGGGCCCGCGTCCGCGCTGCGCCACGAGACCTCGACCGTGCACGGGCAGTGGTCCAGCAGCTCCCCGACCAGGGTGGCGGCGACCACCATCGCGGCGTCCGCACCCGCCGCCGGGGCCTGCGCGCTGACGACGAGGCCGAACGGGAGGATGTGGTGGCGCTGACGCCAGGTGGCGCCCTGCGGGTCCGCGTAGGCGAGCTCGAGCCAGTGCGCGCCGCCCGCGTCGCCGCGATCGGCGACCGCCTGCCCCGGGGCGACCATCTGCCCCTCGGCGGGCGGCGGGTCGAACGGGCCCTGCACGAACAGCGACGACCCGTCCGGCCCCCAGAGCTCGAACGGCACCCCGGGCAGCTCCGAGCTGGCCAGCGCGTGGTGGTTGGGCCAGCGCACCGCGAACGACCCGCCGGACGCGGCGCCCGGGATCTCGACGAGCCAGCCGTCGGGCGTCGGGCCGTCGGCGAGCAGCAGCTCCGCCACCGCCTCGAGCTCCGGCGACCCGGGCGCGCGCGGGTCGAGCGTCGCCGCGACGTCCCCGTGCTGGACGGCGACGCGATCGTCACGGCCGTCCCCGATCCGGCGCAGCACGAACGGCGCTCGCGGGGTGAGGACGAGGCCGTGACCTCGCAGGCGTGCGGTCGCGTGCACGCCTGCGAGGGTACCCCGCGGCCGTCAGCGGGCCAGCTGCGGGGCCGGCCCGGTCTGCGGGCCGACGCCGAGCAGGCCCGACGTCGCGGTCCACGTGCCGTCCGGGAAGTACGCCGCGGCGCGCGGCGTGCCGCCCGCGGACGGCGGCGTGACGGTCGGCGACAGGAACAGCGGCTGCACCGCCAGCGTGGCCGGCGAGCCGGCCCCGGGCTGCCGTGCGGTCCACGGCGCGAGCAGGGCGCTGGTGAACACGCCCGGGTCGCGCAAGGCGTCGATCACGCCGTCCGCCCCGATCCCGCCGCGGCGGACCGCGTCGCGCAGCGCCAGGCCGCTGACGTAGCCGCGCAGGCCGTCGAGCGAGGCGAGGTCACCGCGGTACAGCAGCGGCACGGACTGCCGGTAGAGAATCCCGTCGGCGGTCGTCGGCGAGACCTCGCTGACGCCCTGCAGCGCCCCGATCCGGCCGAGCGACCCGGCGGAGCGGATGACGCGCTCGGACAGCACCCGCTCGGACAGCAGGACCGGGGCGGGCACGATGCCCTCCCGGTCGCGGCCCAGCGCGGTGAGCGCGTCGACGTCGCGGCGCTCGGTCGACGGCACGTCGATCACCGTCGCGAGCACCTCGAGCTGGCTGATCGCGTCCTCGCGGTCGTCGAGCGACCGTCGCGCGAGGTCCCCGGGTCGCCGGACGTCGAGCCGCGCCTCGCTGCCGGCGAGGCCGCGGCGCAGGCCGGCCAGGAGCCGCTGCGACGCCTGGTCGCTGCCGAGGATCACCGGGATGCGACGGACGCCGACCGGGGCGGCGGGCAGCACGCGCTGCGTGACGATCTGCGCGAACGAGATGCCCTGCGCGTACGGGTCGGCGGCGGTGCGGAAGACGCCGGAGCCGGCGACCGGCCCGACGGTCGGGTCGCCGATCACGACCGGGACGCCGGCGCGCTGGAGCACGCGGACGGCCCGCTCGCCGCCGCTGCCGCAGCTGCCGACCGCGGCCAGGGGTCGCCGCCCGTCGGCGACGGCCCCGCGCGCGAGCGCGACGGCCCGGGCGGGATCGCCGCCGCTGTCGAGGACCTTCGACGCCACCTTGCGGCCACCGTCGAGCCCGCCCTCCCCGTTGAGCCGGGCGATCGCCAGGCCGGTGCCGAGCACGTGCGCACGGCAGCGCTCGGCGTCGGGACCGCTGAGGTCGGCGACGGCGACGACGTCCAGCGGCGTCGAGCCGGGCGCCTGCGGCACGCCGACCCCGAGCTGGACCGGGGAGGTCGACGCGTCCCCGTCGACGGTCACGTACGCGAACCAGGTGCCGTCCTGCGGCAGCTCGACGGGCGCCGACCAGGCCGGCCCGTCGCCGCGGCGCAGCGTGACGCGGATGTCCTTGCCGGGAGCCCCGGCGCGCGCCAGGCGGACGCTGATGCGCTGCGGGGTGCGCTCCTCGGGCGGGAGCATCGTCGTGAGCACGTTGCTCCCGCGCCGCGCGGGCGCGAGCGTCAGCTGCGCGCCGCCGTCGGCCAGCAGCGCCGTCCCGAACGCGGGACCGGCGAACAGCGTGCCACGCTCGGCGGGGAGCGGCTGACCGCGGCCCTGGGCGATGCCCGAGAGCGCCGCGGCGAGCCCGACGATCGCCACGACGCCGACCGCCTCGACGCGCACGAGCCGCGGGCCGCGCCCCGCGGGCGCGGCCCCGGCGCGGCGCGCGCGCCAGAAGACGACGGCACCGGCGACCGCGACGAGCGCGACGAGCGCGGACTTCACGAGCACGACGCGCCCGTAGTCCGACCAGCGCAGGAAGTACCAGGCGTCGACCTCGCGCACGGCGGCCAGGACACCGGTGACGATCGCGACGCCGAGCGCCCCGGCGGCGACCGGGGCGAACGCCCGCGCGGCGCTGACCGCCGGGACCGCGCTGCGGACGGTGAGCAGCACGATCGCCAGCACGCCCCCGAGCCACAGGCTCGCGGTCAGCACGTGCACGGTCTGGTCCAGCACGGTCCACGCCGACGGGTCGGACAGGACGTGCCCGGACAGCGCGTAGGTGAGCAGGATCGCGACGGCGCCGCCGGCGAGCAGCCGGCCGCGGAGCGGGTCGCGGCGCTCGCCGAGCGCGAGCAGCGCCACGGTGACGAGCGCGAAGAGGACGAGCCGCAGCAGGTCGGCGCGCGCGGTCGGGGCGGCGGTCAGCAGCCCGAGGTCGACCTCGCCGCCCGTGCCGGAGGTGGCGGCGGCCAGGACGCCCTCGACGGCCGCGAAGCCGACGAGGATCCAGGTGAGCGGCGCGGCGGCGCGGACACGCGCGCGGGCCGCGTCGAGGGACGGGTCCTCGCGGCGGCGCAGGAGCGCCAGCAGCACGAAGGCGCCGAGCAGCAGCGCGGCGGCGGCGACGCCGAGCCAGCGGCCGAGGACGGCGACGACGCCGTCGCTGACGGCGTTCTCGCCGCCGCGGCCGCCGGCGCCGGTGCCGCCGAGCTTCTCGGCTCCGGGCGGGGCGGCGCCGCCGGCCCCGGCCACGCCGAAGTCGAACGTGCCGCGGACGAGGTGGCCGTCGTTGCCCAGGACGCTCCAGCGGACCGTGTAGACGGCGCTGGGCAGCGTGCGACGGGGGGTGACGGAGAAGGTGCGGTTGCCGGCGGAGGCGACCACCGGCGAGGTGGGGACGCGGCGTCCGCGGGCGTCGAGCAGCTCGATGCGGGAGCCGCGCGCGACGCCGGACTCGCTGAGCGCGAGACGGATCGCGTCGGGAGCCTGGGGGCTGACGAGTCCGGCCTGGGGGGCGGACTGCAGCAGGAGGGGATGCGCCAGCGCCGTCGCCGGCCCGGTGCCCATGAGGGCACCGAGCGCGGCGAGCGTGCCGACGACGAGGCGTCGGACCATCAGGGTGCGACGGGGACTACTTCTTCACGGCGCACGTGGTGTACGTGCGGGTGCGGGTGATCGTCCGGGTCTTGCCGGTCTTCAGGTTGCGGACCTTGATCCGCAGCGTGACCTTGACCTTCTTCTTCGTGGTCGAGCGCAGGTCGACGGTGGTCGTGTAGCGACCGGTCTTCGCGTTGCGCTTGGCCGCCTTGGCCTTCTTCCCGGCCACCGTCACGGTGCCGCCGAGGACGCGGTGGCCCTTGACCTTGTCGAGGCGGATCGTGAAGTTCCGGCGGCTGGCGCAGGACTTCGTGTTCGCGGCAGCGACAGCGCGGACGGCCGGCTTGGCGTCCGTCGGGCAGATGCCGGGCGGGCAGACCCAGATCTCCGAGTGCGGCTTGTAGAAGCCCGCGTCGGGGTTGCCGGGCCAGTTGCGGCGGTTGAAGTTGACGCCCAGGGCGCCGGTCTTCTCGTCCCGCCAGGCGTCGTCGTAGGAGAGCTTGCCCTCCGGCGAGACGTCCACCGCGTAGAGGCGGTGGTCACCGTCGACGCCCGTCCGCGACACGAAGTAGTTCGAGAACGTGAGACGCCACGGGACGCCGTTCTGGTCGATCGAGTGGTTGTCGAAGGCCGCCCAGTGCGGGCCGCCGGACGTCACGTCGTTGACCTTCAGCGCGTCGACGAACTTCGGGCAGTCGGCGACGACCTCGCCCTTGGCGAGCTTGTTGAACACCTGGATGCCCGTGAGGTTCAGGCGCTTGATGCCCCGCGACAGGTCGCACTCGACGGTGCCGTCCTGCGCGGACTCGATCACCGGCGAGATGTCGATGTCGTAGATGAGCTTGGCCTGGCCCTGGTCGAAGTAGTTGTCCGACGCGGGGTTGCGGCCCTGGACGGCCCGGAACAGCAGCTTGTTGTTCGGGGTCACCTGGTGCCACGCACCGCCGGCGCAGCCGCCGGGCTCGTCGGAGAACTTCTGGTTGCCGCCGTCACCGCTGCGGATGATCGACAGACCGTCGTTCCAGACCTGCACGACCTGGTCGGAGAAGTCGCCCTTCGCCTTGGTGATGTCCGGGACGAAGAACACGCCGCCACCGCACATCGAGCCCGCGAAGAAGCCCTTGGAGTCGATGCCGCCGTACTTCTTCCTGGCGTCGGGGTAGGTCTTGGCGTTCTCCATGATCCCGTACTGCTCGTGCGCGCGGTTGGCGGGCTCGAGCGGGCCGTCCGGCACGTTGGCGACGCCCTTGAGCACCGGCGAGCCGGCCTTCGAGGTGTCCCACGAGCGGATCGTCGGGCGGAACGCGTACTTGTCGACCGTCTTGACCGGGTCGAGCACGATCTCGCGCGGCTCGGCGTAGTCGGAGGTCAGGCCCCAGCCGAGGTCGTTGCGGATCTGGATGCCGTGCGGGTTGGCGCAGGTGCCCAGCGGGCGGGCCTCGCGGACCGAGCAGGGCTCCGGGACGCCACCGGCATTGCCGGAGAGCACGCCGCCGATGTTGCCGGCGGAGACCGCGGACTCGACGACGACGCCCTTCTCCTTGTCGGGCTTGAACGTGACGAGCTGGCCCGGGGAGCCGCCGAAGTTCGCGAGCGGACCGCCCATGAGCGTCAGCAGGAAGCGGCCGTCGGGCCCCTTCTCGTACGCGTCGGCGATCGTGCCGCCCGGGTACTCCGTGGGCGCGATCTCGTTGAGCAGCTTGAGGTTCGGGATGTCGTCGGCGCCGAGGACGTGCGTGGTGCCGATGAACAGCGAGCCGGCGAGGATCGGGTCCCCGTCCTCCCACTCGTACTGCATGTGGTGCGCCTCGTTCTCCAGGCCCCAGGGCAGCGGGAGCTGGACGAAGTTGACGACCCTGCCGTAATCGGGGTTCTCCGACCCGTCGAGGTTGATCTTGCGGGTGTCGATGACCTGGAAGCCGTCGAGGCCCGGCAGGAACTGCGGGTTGAGCAGGTCGGCGAGGCCCTGCGGGTTGACCGTCGCGTTGGTGACGAGCTTGCTGATGACGTCGGCGTGGACGTCGGCCACGTTCTGCTTGGACGACCAGACGACGTTGTAGGTCGGCTTGGCCAGCGGGCTGGGCTGCTTGCCCTTGCCCTGCTCGAACGCGGCCTGCGCGGCCTTCCACTCGGCCACGGCCTTGTCGCGGCGCTCGATGGCGCCGGGGATCGTGTTGTTCTTGACCTGGCCGATGTTCGTGGCGTTGCCGAGGGTGTTGGCGAGCCACTGGGGGTTAATCGGCAGATCGTTGTCGCCGGTCAGCTGCGAGGACGCAGTCGACGGGACGAGGACGCCGGCGGCGAGGACGGCGGCGGCAGCCGCGGCCCATCGTCTCCCGCGTCGTGCGGGGATGTTCCCTGCCATGTGCGAACGTCTCCTGGGGGTTCCGAGATGTGGTGAAGCGGTCCCTCCCAGGACCGCGGGCGCAAACTCTACAAAACATGTCGAGTTTGTGTTGTTTTAGCCGGTCGGAACGTCCGGAAACGCGACGGGGCCGCCACGCACGACGGCGTGACGGCCCCGCGGAACCGCGGTACGACGGGGGACTAGCGCCCGTTGACCGCGTCCTTCAGCGCCTTGGCGGCCGTGAACTTCGGCGCCTTGGAGGCCTTGATCTGGATCTTCTCGCCGGTGGCCGGGTTGACACCCGTGCGGGCACCACGCTCGGCGACGGTGAACTTCCCGAAGCCGGCGATGTTGACCTCGCCACCGCGGGCCAGCGTCTCGGACAGGATCGCGGTCAGGCCGTCGACCGCCGCCTTGGCGTCGCCCGCACCCAGGTCGGTCTTCTCCGCCAGGTGCTGCGCGAGCTCAGTCTTGTTCACGTTTCTTCCTCCTGCTGATGGGTTCCCTGCGCCAGATTGGTGCCCAGGGTGTGTGCGTGGAAATCCCGTCTGGCCGGGACCGGTGGAGCACCCTAGACCGTTCCGCGGACGGACCACGTCCCGGAAAGGCAGGCGCCATCGGCACTTTCGCGGGTTTGGGGCCGCTCGCAGGGGGAATCCCGAGGGTGTGCAACGACCCGTCGGCGACCACGATCTCGAGATGCGGCTCCGTGCCGTGCCCGAGAACGTGCCGGTCGTGCGCCACGCGCTCGGCGGCATGGCCGCCACCCGCGGCGCCGACAAGCGCACCCGCGGCGCGATCGCCCTGGCGGTCACGGAGGCGGTCGCGAACGTCGTCGTGCACGCCTACACGGACCACACGGACAGCGTCGGCCTCATGGAGGTCCACGCGACCGCCGACGCCGACGAGATCGACGTCGTCATCCGCGACGAGGGCGGCGGGCTGCGCCCGGACTCTCCCGGGGCGGGCCTCGGCGCCGGCCTGCGGCTGATCGGCGCGATGGCCCAGCGGTTCGACATCACCCGCCGGGACGGCGCGACCGAGGTCCACATGGCGTTCAGCCTGCATCCGGCGCAGCTCGCGGCATGAGCGCGCAGCCCGCCGACACCCGGTTTGCCCCTGCCGCCCCTCGGGTAGGTCGGGGCGGTCCGATGTTCGACTTCGCCCTCCGCTCCGAGGTGCTCCCCGACGACGTCCACGTGCTCGCCGTGGCCGGGGAGATCGACCTCTTCACCGCTCCCGACCTCAAGCACGCGGCCGCCGAGGCGATCGAGGGCGGCGCCCGCCGCATCGTCATCGACCTCACCGACACGCGCTTCCTGGACTCCACCGGTCTCGGCGTGCTGATCGGCATCGCCAAGCGCGTCCGGCCCGCCGGCGGTGACGTCGCGATCGTCAACACGGAGCCCACGACCGCGAGCACGTTCGCGATCACCGGGCTTGACGGGGTGCTGTCGGTCGTCCCCACGCGCGACCTCGCGCTCGAGCAGCTGCGCGCCACGCAGGCCTGAGCGCCGTCACCGGCGCGGACCGCCGACCGTCCGGGTCCCCGCTATGCTCGCCCGGCGGGCACCGGACGCCCGCGCGCTCGACCGATGTCCCTGCCGCCGCACGAACCGCCCCCGTTCTCCCTCGAGCAGCGCCGCGCCCAGGACGGAAGTCGCGTCGTCACCGTCCGCGGCGAGATCGACCTCGCGACCGCCCCGGAGGTGCAGCAGGCCCTCGGCGCCCGCCAGGACGGGGAGACCGCCCTCGTGCTCGACCTGCTCGGCACGTCGTTCCTGGACTCCTCGGGGATCCGCGTGCTCGTCGAGGCGCACCGTCACGGGGCCGCGCAGGGCGTCCCGTTCCGCGTCGCCGGGTCGCGCCCGGTCCGCGAGCTGCTCGAGACCACGGGCGTCGCCGCGCACCTCGAGCTCGTCGACGCGCCGCCCGCCTAGGGGCCCGCGCGCCGGGCGCTCAGCGGTCGAGCTCGAACCAGACCCGCGTGCCGCCGTCGCGGTCGACGCCCCAGCGGGAGGCCAGGCGCGCGACGAGCGCGAGCCCGTAGCCGCCCTCGGTGGGCTCCTCGACCGGCGCGTCGAGGTCGCGGTCGGGAGGCAGGAAGCCGCTCCCCGGGTCGACGACGATCGCCCGGACCGCGCGCGTGTCGCAGCCGAGCGTCAGCTCCGTCGGCCCCCGCCCCCCGTGGCGGACCGCGTTGGACGCCAGCTCGCTGACGAGCAGCCGCACGTCCGCGAGCTCCGCGTCGGTCAGCCGCGGGCCGAGGTGCGCCTCGACCGCGCGCCGGGCCGCCGCGACCGAGCTCGGCGTGCCGTCGAGCACGAGCTGCAGGTCGTCGGGCCCGAGCGGCCGCGGGCGCGGCGGCGTCGCGGCCGGCCCCGGCCCGACGACCACGGCGACGACCGCGGTGTCGTCGCGCTGCGTGCCCACCGTGTGGCCGTCGATCGCCGCCCGGACGCGGTCGAGCACCGCGTCGGCGGACGCCGGACGCAGCCCCTCCAGGGCGGCGTGCAGGCGCTCCTCCCCCAGGCGCCCGTCGGCGCCGACCGCGTCGGTCACGCCGTCGGTGCGCAGCACGAGCGCGTCGCCCTCGCGCAGCCCGACCTCCTCCACCCGCCAGCGCGGATCCGGGAACGCGCCGGGCAGCGACCCGGGGTGCCCGACCGGCCGGACCGCCCCGTCGCGCACGAGCAGCACGGGCGGGTGCCCCGCCAGGAGCACCTCGGCGCGTCGGCGGGCGTCGCAGAGCCGCAGGTGCACGAGCGCGACCGAGCACAGCGACAGCTCCTCCCGGCGCCCGAGGAGCGCGTCGAGCCGCGCGACCGCCTGCAGCGCCGAGCCCGTCTGGGTGGCCGCCGCCTCCAGGGCGCCGCGCGCCAGCGCCGTCACGGACGCGGCCGCCGCGCCCTTGCCGGTGACGTCGCCGATGACCAGCAGCCAGCCGTCCTGCAGCGGGTAGGCGTCGTAGAAGTCGCCACCGACCTGCGTCGCGGCCCCGACCGCCCGGTAGTAGGCGCCGACCTGCGCGCCGGGGATGTCCGGCACCTCGGGCGGGCGCAGGCTGTGCTGGAGCGCCTGGGCGACGTGCCGCTGCTCGGCCTCCGCGGCGGTCAGCTGGCCGACGAGGCGGGCGTTCTCGATCACGAGCGCGGCGCGGGCGGCGAGCGCCCGGCCGAACCGCTGGTCGGCGCGGCCGAAGCGCGCGCGGCGGCCGCCGCGCACGAGCTCGAGCGTGCCGACGTGCCTCCCGGCGGCCGACAGCGGCAGCACGAGCGTCGGCCCCGGGTCGTCGGGGCTCCGGCCGCGCTCCACCACCGTGCGGGTCGTGCCGGTCGTCGCGGTCTCCACGAGCGTGACGCGCGCGAGGTCGGCGTAGGACGGGGCGAGCGCCTCGAGCAGCACGCCCGCCGCCGACTGGGGGCCGTCCCCGGGCCGGGCGTCGCCGACCGCCGCCAGCAGCGCGAGCCGCGCGACGTCCTCCTCGAGGCGCATCCGCGCCTGCGACGCGAAGCCGGCGAGCACGCAGACCGCGGTCACGGTCGCCGCCCGGACGACGTTGGAGGCCTCCAGGAACGTGCCGTCGACCGCGCCCCCGAGGAGGATCAGCACGACCGCGATCGCCCCCAGCGCGAACGTCGCGCGCGGGCCGCCGAGCAGGGCCATCACGAGCACCGGGACGCTCGTGACGCCCGTCAGCACCACCGGCGCGTCGATCACCACGTCCGCCGCGAAGACGAGCAGCTGGGCGAGGACGAGCAGGGTGAAGCGCAGGGCGGGGCCGCGGAGCACGGCGCCCATCATCGCGCGTGGTCCGACGCGGCGCACGCGGGAGGGGGCGGGGCGCCGGCGCACCCGCCGGTCCGGGCGCACACCGTTCCGAGGGCCGCCGGCGCCCCGCCCCCTCGGGCGTATCGGCCGGTCGCTCCGTGGTTTCCCGCTCGCCAGGGCGACCAAACCCGCGTCGCCGGACGCAGTTTCCGGCGGGTGGACGCCCGCGGTTGCACCCGGCGCCCCGGCACGGTTGACTCCCCCCATGACCGAGCATCCGATGAGCGGGGTGTCCGACGCCCTGGAGGCCCGCCGCCGCGAGGAGCGGCGCGCGGTCGAGGAGGCCGGCGGCGGCGAGGCCGAGGGCTTCGAGCTCGCCGAGGCGCTGCTCGTGGAGCACGCCAGCCACGGCGACCAGCACACGACCTCGCAGATCGGCCGGCACGCCGGCCGCAGCGACGAGGCCGCCGCGGCCCTGGACCCCGACGTCTACGGCGAGGCCGACCGCGAGCGCCACGCGTGACCCAGGACATCGCCGGGCTCCCGGTCCTCGACGACGGACGCTTCGGCGAGCTCGAGGCGGACTTCGGCCCGGAGGGCGCCCGCGAGATCGTCGACGGCTTCGTGCAGGAGACCGACCGGCAGCTCGGTGCGATCGTGGCCGCCGTCACGGCCGGCACGATCGACGAGACGCTCGTGCGCGAGGCGCACGGCGTGAAGGGCGGGGCGATGCTCGTCGGGGCGACCCGTCTGCAGCAGGCCGCGTACGACCTCGAGCGCACGGCCCGGGCCGGCGTCGATCCCGCGCACGCGGCCGCCGTGCTGCGCGACGCGTGGGCCGCGACCCGCGCCCGCCTGGCGTAGGCTGCGCCTGTGATCACCGGCTCCCGCACGATCGAGATCGCCGCCGACGCGACGGCCGTCTACGAGCACCTCGCCGACGCCGCCGGCTTCCCGGACTGGCAGAGCACCGTCCGCGCCGTGGAGGTCCGCGAGACCGGCCCGGACGGGCGCCCGCTCGCGACCCGTCAGACCATCGACGCGAAGGTCCGCACGGTGTCGGTGAACCTCCGCTACCGCTACGACGCGCCCCGCGCGCTGAGCTGGACCTCCGAGAAGGGCAGCGACGTGAAGAAGCTCGAGGGGAGCTTCACCGTCGAGCCGACCGAGAGCGGCTGCCGCGTGCGCTACGACCTCGCGGTCGACCCGGGCCGCACGCTCGGGCTGCTCGCCCGCGGACCGGTCGTCGACCAGGTCCGCAACCGCGTGCTCGACGGCACGCTGGACGCGCTGGCGCGCGTCTTCGCCCCCTGACGCGCGGCCGGGTCGCCGGCCCCGCACGCGCTACTTCGACAGCGGCTCGACCCGCGGGAACTGCGACGTCCGCCCGTCGACCGTCCACGGCTCGGACTGCAGGCACGGCGCGGCCTGGGCACCGGCCGACTGGGCGTTCGCCGGGTTGGACGTGTGCTTGCAGCTGAACGAGGCCAGCGGCCCGTCGATGATCTTCCCGAGCCCACCGGGCACGTGGTACGGGTTGTAGCGGTTGGTCGGCGAGCGCTTCTCGGCCCCGAGCAGCCCCTCGCTCCAGATCGGGGAGAGCACGCGCAGCGCCCGGTTGGGGCGGCCGCCCGGACCGGGGACCGTGTAGTTCGTCGCGGCCGCCACCGTCGCGGCGCCCGCCACGAGGTCCTCGCGGTAGGCGTCGACGAAGCGGACGACCGGCACGAGGTCGCGCCCGGCGCGGTCGAGCACCCCGACGAGCGGGCGCGCCGCGTCCACGACCCGGGTCAGGGCGGGCAGGCCGCGCCGGGCGGCGGTCACCACGGGGTCGATGCCGCGCGCGAGGCGCTGCAGGCTCGGCCCGAGGCGGATCGCCTCCTGCAGCGACGGGCGCAGCTGCCGAGCGACCGGGCGCAGGGTCCGCAGCGTCGGCGCCGCCTCCCGCGCCGTGTCCTCCACCGCCCCGGAGAAGCTGCGCACGTCGCGCAGGAACCCCGGGAGCTCGCGGATGGTCGCCGTCAGCTGCGCGTTGCGGTCGGCGGTCGCGTCGAGGACCTCGTCGCCGGCGACGACGAGCTCGCGCAGGTCGCCCTCGCGGTCGGCGATCGTCTGCAGGGTCGTCGCCGAGTCGCGGATCAGGGCGCGCAGCGCGGGACGCTGGGCGTCGAGCACGTCCAGGGTGCGGCGCAGGTCGCGCGCCGCCGGGGCGGCGTTGCCGAGGACCGCGCTGATGTCGTCGGCACGGCCGTCGAGCGCGGTGTCGACGTCCCCCAGGAAGTCCTTGAGCGCCTGCCGGGTCGGGGCGTCGAAGCTCGCCAGGACGTCGTCCAGGCCCTCCGCGGCCTGCACGTTGCCGGCCGGGAGCGTGCCGCCGTCGGGGACCGGCGTGCGGCCCTTCGTGCCCGGGGTCAGCTCGATGAACGTCTCCCCCAGCAGCGTCTTCGCCCGGACGATCGCGCGCGCGTCGGCGGGCAGCGGCGCGTAGCGGCGCTCGAGGTCGATCGTCGCCCGGATCCGGGTCCCGACCGGCTCGGTCCGCACGACGCGGCCGACGGGGACGCCCGCGATCCGCACCGACGCGTTGGAGGTCAGCTGCGCGGCGTCGCGGCCGAACAGGACCTGCACCTCGTAGCCCTTGGGCTCCAGCGGCACGGTGCCGCCGAAGCTCTTCCAGACGAACAGCGTGAAGCCGAACACCGAGAGCGCGAAGACGACGGCGATGGCGATCTGCGAGAGGGCTGGCGGTCGGGTTCCCATGGGCTACTTCGGGCAGAAGGGGGCGAGGTCGCCGAGCTGGGACAGCAGCGGCCCGATGCCGTCGAACGCGTAGAGGGTGGCGCAGTCGAACAGCAGCATCCCGCGCCAGGCGGCGCCGTTGGCGTCCTCGTTGCTGATGAACGACATGCCGTTGTGGGCGAACCAGGCGATCCAGAACAGGTAGCCCTCGTCCTTGCCCTCCGGGTTGTGGGCGAGCGTGTTGACGATGTAGTTCAGGCCGCGGAACGCGGTGGTCAGGGACGGCGTGACGGCGCTGAGCGAGCGGGTCGCGGGCGCCAGGTCCCGGGCCAGGGGCTGCGCCTCGCGCACGAGCGGGCGCAGCCGGTCGCGCAGGATCGGGACCGCCTCGCGGACGAGCGGCTCGGCGGCCTTCAGCGCCCCCGGTGCGCGCGCCGCCACGGGCCCGAGGGCGCGGGCGGCCGGCTCGAGCTCGGCGCTGAAGTCCCGTGCGGAGTCCAGCGCGCGCCGCGTGGTGCGCAGGGTCGCGGGGAGCTTGCGCACCGAGGCGCGCAGCGCCCGCTCCTCGGCGGCGAGCGCCGTGACCGTCGCGTTGCCGGACTCGACGAGCTTCGCGAGCTCGACGTCGCGCTCGCCGACGCGGCGGGTGAGGATCGCGAGGTTGCCGACCAGGCGGCGCAGCTGGCGGCGCCGCTCGGCGAGCGCGCCGCTGACGGTCCGCAGGTCCTCGGCCGTCGGCCCGAGCGACGCGAACAGCCGGCGCAGGTCCTCCCCGCGGCCCGCGAGCCCCTCGTCGGAGCCGGCGACGAGCACGTTGAAGAAGCGGCGGGTGTCGAGGTCCAGCGCGTTGGTGAGCTCGTCGCTGTCGATCGGCGGGGACGTCCGCGCGATCGGCACGAGACCGCCGTCGGGGAGCTCCTTCGCGGGCGGTCGGCCCGGGAACAGCTCCATCTGCAGGTCCTTCAGCGGCGAGTTCGGGACCATCGTGGCGAACGCGTTGTCCCAGACCCGCGGGAGCTTGTCGCGCTCGATCTCCAGCGCGACGATCGCGCGCCCGTTGCGCAACTCGACGCCCTTGATCATGCCGACGCGCACCCCGGCGACGTTCGCGGGCTGGCCGAGTCCGGGGGCCAGCCCGGGGACGGTCGCCATCTCGACCTTGACCGTGTACGTGTCGCGGAACGGCAGGCTGAGCCGCTGGTTCACGAGGATGTAGCCGGCGCACACCGCGGCGATCGCCATCAGCACGCCGATCGCGATCAGCCAGCGGCCGTAGCGCTCCAGCTGGCGCCTCATCGTCCCGCCTCCCGCCGCGTCTGCGCGGCCCGGCGCAGCCGCTGCTCGGTGCGCCGCAGCTGGGTCGGCGTCGCGCGGCGCGTGGCGCGACGGGCGGCCGCGGCCCGGCGCAGCTCGGCCCCGGTGGCGGACCGCGCGGTCATCGCCGTCGGCGCGGAGGCGGGGGCGCGCAGGTCGGGCGCGGGCTGGTCGCGGCAGGGCAGGTCCGGGCGGAACGGCGGGAACTTCCCGGGCCCGTTCCAGCGCGGCCGCACGCCCTGGATCGGCTCCGGCCCGACACCCAGCAGCGGCCCGAGACCGGGGATGTCCCCGCTGCCGATGACCTGGTCGCCGATGCCCGCGAGGTAGCGGACCTGGTGGCCGTTGCCGTCGAAGGTCGACGCCGCGCTGTTGAGGCCGACCATCGCGTGCACGAGGTCCTGCCACAGCGGCCGGCCCGAGCTGAGGGCGCCGTCGTCGAGCTTCGTCTCGAGCACCGGCGTGACGCGCTCGCGGACGCAGTCGCTGACCGGCGTCACGAGCGGGAACAGGGTCTGCAGCCGGTCGGTCAGCCGCGGCAGCTCGGTGAGGGCGGGCCTCAGGGTGGCGATCAGGCCCGGCAGCTCGGCCGGCCGGGTCGCGCGCTCGAGCTGGTCCAGCAGCCGCACGGTGCCGCGCAGGACGGGCGGCGCGACGCGCAGGCCGGGCCGCAGGTCCTGGGCGAGGCGCCCGGTGGGCGGCAGCGCCCGGTCGATCGCGCGCAGCGCGGGCGGCGCCGTGGCCAGGACGGTGTCGAGCTCGCGGATGCCCTCGCCGAGCGCGCGGCTCTCCGCGGCGAGCGCCCCGGACGTGCGGGCGAAGCCGGTGACGAGGCCGCCGAGCGCGTCCTCGTTGGCGGCCAGCGCGCCGGTGATCCGCGACAGCGAGCGGATCGTCGTCGACAGGTCGTGGGTGCGCTCGCCGCGCGCCGCCTTCGACACGATCGCGATGTCGCGCAGGGCGGGCACGGCGGGCCGGAACGAGCGGCCGAGGTCGCGGGCGCCGCCGTCGGCCAGCGCGGTCCCCGCCTCGTCCAGGACGTCGGCGAGCGCGTCGCGCGAGGGCCGGTCGAACGCGCCGCTGAGGATCTGGTCGAACTGCACCGGCAGCTTCGTCGCGCTCAGCGGGATCGTGCCGCCGTCGCGCATCTCCGGGGCGCTCGGACTGCCGGGACTGAGCTCGACGTAGAAGCCGCCCTCCAGGAACAGGCGCGGGCGGATCCGCAGCTCGGCGTCGGTGTGCACCGGGCGGCCGCGGTCCTTGAACTCCATCGTGATGATCGCGGTCGTCCCGGGCCCGTGGTCGAGGTCGACGACCTTCGCGACGTCCACGCCCGCGATGCGGACCGGGGAGCCCTTGCGCAGCTCGTTGGAGCTGTGCAGGACGGCCTTGACGCGGTACCCCTCGACGAACGGGACGCGCTTGGTGAACGCCCCGTACACGCCCGCGAGGAACAGCACGACCGCGATCGCCCCGAGAACGGGCGTCGGGATCCGGTGGTCCGGTCCGTAGCGCCTCACTTCTCGACCTCCAGCAGGCCGGCCGCGCGCGCCCGGTCGGTCGCCTCCTGCGGGGCGGCGGTCAGCTCGGTGCGGGCGGGCTGCCGGCCCTCGGGGTTGCCGATGTGGCGGCCGGGCCGGTAGGGCTCGTTGCCGGACTCGCACTCGGTCGCGTCGTTGATCGGCCGCGGGTTCGCGTTGAGCGTCGCGGCGGGACCGGCGCTCTGCAGCTGCTGGTCGAGCCCGAGCATGAACAGGGCGTTGAGGCCGGAGCCGTCGGCGTTGCCGTTGGCGACGACCTCGCCGAGGTTGCGCAGGACGATCGCGAGCGTGTTGCAGGTCTGCTGGGCGGGCAGCAGCGTCTGCAGCGTGCCGTCGAGCGTCGAGACGGTCGTGGTGAGCTTGCGGACCGCGGAGGGCGTCGACGGGTCGCGCGAGAGCCGGTCCAGCGCGACGAGCGTCGTACGCAGCCGTCCGGCGAGGTCGGGGACGCGCCGCAGCACGGGGGTGGTGGTGCGCAGCGCCGCGGTCAGGCTGCGCGCGGCGGGGCGCAGCAGCTTCGTGCCGGGACGCAGCGCGGTGCTGATCGCGGCGGCGTCGTCCAGGACGGGACGCGAGACGCGCAGCGCCCGGGTCGCGGCGATCTCGGTGCGCGGCAGCTCGACGATCGCCTGCTCGAGCTGCGGCCCGGCGGCCTCGAGCGCGTCGAGCGTCGTCGCACCGTTCAGCAGCAGCGACACGAACCGCGGCGCGACCGGCTCCAGCGCGCGCGACAGGCCGGACACGCCGCGCACGAGGCCCTCGAGGTCGGTGTCGCGCGCGGCGAGCACGCCGAGCACGCGCTGGGCGGGCGGCAGCAGCTCGCCGGTCTCCGCGATCGCCTCGTTCATCGCGGTGCCGCGGCCCGCGAGCGCGTCCCCGAGCACGGTGATCGTGCCGCGGATGCCGCGCGAGGTCTCGTCGTCGAAGACGTTGAACGCCTCGTCGAGCTCGACGATCGGCTGCGCCTGCTGCAGCGGGATCTCGCCGCCCGCGGGGATGCCGCGCGCCGAGCGGCCGGGGATGACGTCGAGGTACTTCGCGCCGAGGATCGACCGCGGGCGCACGCGGACCTCGGAGTCGACCGGCAGGCCCTCCTGGTCCTTCTGCAGCTCGAGGTCGAGCTTCGCGCGCGCGGGCAGCCGGCCGTCGGCGGGCAGCGCCTCGATCTTCTTGATGATCCCGATGCGCGCGCCGCCGATCCGGACCTCGCTGCCCCCCGCGGTGAGCTCGGCGGCGTCCGGCACGATCGCCGAGATCTGGTAGGCGGGGACGTACGGCAGGCCCTTGTTGGCGTTGTAGGACAGCAGCACGCCGATGATCGTGACGATGAGGATCATCGACCCGACGAGGATCGGGTTGCCGAACAGGTCGCCCGGGCTGAACGTCGTGTTGGAGGGCTTGCGGGTCATCCCAGCAGGTAGTCCAGGAGGCTCTCGGTGGTCTGCTGGTCGGTCCCGCCGCCGGACCCGGACCCCTTGCCGCCGCCGAGGATGCCCGGGAGCAGCTCGGGCAGCTTCTCGAGACCGGGCACCTGGATCGGCGGCAGGCCGGGCAGCTCGATCGCGGGCGTCGTGGGCTTCGGGGTCGCGGTCGGCTGCGGGGCCGCGGGCGCGGCGGCGGGGGCCTCGCCGGTCTGCGGGCGCGCGGCGGGCCGGCGGGCGCCGTCGCGCGTCGGCGCGGTCTTCGCGGCACGCTGCGGCGTGGTGGTCGTGTACGTCGCGCGGCACGCCTCGGTCGGCGTGGTGGCGAAGAACGCGCAGCTGTTGAAGAACGCGTGCGCGGGCGCGATGTGGCCGTAGGAGTCGTAGCGCCCGGTGAAGCCGACGGCGTTGTACGCGTACTTCGCGAGGAACTCGGTGGCGCCGCGCTCGCGCAGGTTCGTCACGAGGCTCGCGAGCTGCGTGCCGGTCGGTCCGGCGGCGGCCGCGAACGTCCGCAGCAGCCGCACGACGGGCCGGGCGCTGCGGACGGCCGTGCGACCGGTCACCGCGGTCTGCCCGAGCGCGCGCAGCGCGGGCCGCCCGGCCGCGGCCGCGGGGGCGATCTGGTCGAGCAGCCGCACGAGCTCGGGCGCGGTCGTGCGCGCCTCGCGCAGCAGCGGCGTCGTCTCACGCGCGAAGGTCTCGAAGCGGCGGACGGTCGGCTCGGTCTCGTCCAGCAGCGCGGGCAGGCGGCGGATGCCCTCCTGCAGCTCGCTGCGACGGTTCGCGGTCCGCTGCGTCACCGCCGCGGCCCGGTCGACGAAGTCGCCGACGCGCTCCGGCCGCCGGGCGAGGTCGGCGACGACGCGGTCGGTCGCCGAGACCGCGTCCTGCAGGTCGCGACGGTCGCGGTCGAGCCGGTCGAGCACCTGGCGCAGCAGCCCGAGCGTCGGGTTCGCGCGGCGCAGCACGTCGTTGACGTCGGTGCCCCGGCCGGCGAGCCCGAGCCCGAGCGAGCTGACGACGATCGAGAACCGCTGCCGGACCGGGAGGTCGAAGATGTTGAAGAGGTCGGTGAACGCCACCGGCACCTTCGTGCGCGTGACCGGGACCGTCGGGACCCCGTCCTCCTCGCCGAGCTCGCGGCCGTCCGGAGAGCCGGGGTCGCACTGCACGAACCGCTCGCTGATCAGGCCCTCGGGCTGGATGTCGCAGGCGGCGTCGCTGCGGAACGGCGCGAAGCGGCCGTCGACCGACATCTCGATCCGCGCGCGGTAGTCGTCGGTGAGCGTGACGTCGTCGACCGTCCCCACGCGCGCGCCGGCGATCTTCACGACCTGTCCCGGGATGATCCCCTTGGCGGTGTCGAAGATCGCGTTGACGCGGTACTGCGCCCCGTCCGCCGCTCCCGAGCGGGCGGGACCGAGCGCGAGCGCGACGCCGACGGCGGCGAGCGCCGCGAGCAGCCCGAGGGCGAGCAGGCGCCGCGGGCCCGTGCCGGCCGCGATCGTGCGGGCGAGCGCGCTCACGGCCGGCTGCTCCGGGGGTCGCAGATCGACTCGTCGGGCACGTACGGGCTCGAGCCGTCCGGGGCGGCGTCGGCGGCCGCGCCCGGGCAGCGGGCGGTGACGCCGGAGCGCACGCCGGGCGCCCCCATCCCGGGACCGGGGCTCAGCAGGCCGGTGAGCGTCGGCCCGCCGGTCGCGAAGCCGATGCGGGCGAAGTGCCCGTTGGCGTCGTAGCTCGTGGCGGCCTGCCCGCCGAGGCCGTTGAAGAGGCCGAGCACGAGGTCGGGGGTGTACGGGCGCAGGCCGGTGAAGATCGGGGCGGCGCCGCGGACCGCGGTGGTCGTCGAGTCGACCGCGGGGACGGCGACGGACGCGAGCGCGGGCGCGGCGCGCAGCACGGTGCGCAGCGACGGCAGCAGCGCGGTGAGGTCGTCGAGGACCGGGCGGGCCTGGCGCGCGGTGCCGGGCAGCTCGCGCAGGACGTCGGCGAGCGGGGCGGCGGCGGGGCGCAGGTCGCGCAGCGCGGGCCGCACCTGGCGCAGCGTGCGGTCGGTCGTGGCGAAGGTGCGGCGCGCCTGACGCAGGACGGCGGGCGCGCGGGTCAGCGCGTCCTGCAGCGCGCCGCGCTCGTCGGCGATCGACCGCAGCGCCCGCGCCGTGGTCGTGATGCCGGCGCCGACGTCGTCGCGGCGGTTGGCGAGGACCTTCGTGACGGCGGCGCCCGTGGTGACGAGCCGCCCGACCGCCGCCGTGTCGAACGCGAGCTCCTCGGCGAGCGCGCGGCCCTGGCCGACGGCGGGGTTCAGGTACTGCGTGGCGCGGTTGGCGTCCCCGGCGGCGGTGCCCTCGAAGATCTCGCTGCCGTCCTTGATGATGTTCTGGAGCTTGCCGCGGGTCTTCGCGTCGAGCGCGTTGAGGAGCGTGTCGAGGTCGACGACCGGCCGCGTCTCGTCCTGGGAGAGGACGCCGCCGTCCGGGATCGCCTCGCCGCTCGACGGGCCGGGGTCGAGCTCGAGGTAGCGGTTGGCGACGCCGGAGAGGCCCACGAGGCGGATCTGCGCGACGGTGCCGCGGTGCAGCGGCTTGACCCCGTCGTCGGTGAGCGTGAGCGTCAGCTCGGCCTGGTTGTCGTCGGTCAGGTCGATGTCGGTGACCTTGCCGACGGGCCGCCCGGCGACCTGCACGAGGTTGCCCTTGACGAGCTGGCCGGCGTCGACGAAGCGGGCCTTGACGACGTAGTCGCCGCTGCCGCCGAGCAGGACGACCGCGGCGACCGCGAGGGCGATGACGAGCGCCGCGACCGCGGCGATGCGCTGGGTGGGCAGGCCCCGCACGCGTCCGCGCTACCCGCCGATCGGGGCTCGAGGGTTGCCGCCCCAGAACACCTGCGTGCCGAGCATCCCGATGATGTGGATGCCGAAGATGTTCATGACCATCGACTTCGCGGTCGCGCGGCCGACGCCGACGGGTCCCCCGGTGACGTTGTAGCCGTAGTAGACGCCGACGAGGACGACGAAGGTCGCCATCAGCATCCCCTTGATCGCCGAGTACAGGAGGTCGACGGGGTTCTGGAACTGCCAGAAGATCTGGAAGTAGCCGCCGGCCGACACCTCGGCGATCTGCTCGACGACCGCGATGTACGAGCCGAGGAACCCGGCGGCCACCGCGATGATGTAGACGAACGGCAGCACGAGCCACATCCCGAGCAGGCGGGTGGCGCAGAGGTAGAGCATCGAGTCGAAGCCCATGACCTCGAGCGCGTCGATCTCGTCGGAGATCCGCATCGAGCCGAGCTCGGCGACCATGCCCGTGCCGACCTTCGCGGCCATCATGTAGCCGAACGCGTACGGGGTGACCTCGCGCAGGTCGCACAGCGCGGTGAACGCGCCGACCGTCGACGGCGACCCGACCGCGCGGGTGCCGTAGACGCCCTCGATGCCGCACTGCAGCCCGAGGATGAAGACGAGCCCGAGGACGATCAGCACCGAGCCGACGACGAGGATCCCGGCCTGCCGCAGCGCCTCGCCGAAGAAGCGCATGACCTTCAGCGAGTAGACGTCGCCCATCACGCGGCCGGCGAACCGCAGCCAGACGCCGAACGGCAGGAAGATCCGGTCGTTGAGGGTCCTCATCGGACGGCCGACAGCTCCGGGTGGGTGGCCAGCAGCGTCTGCGTGAAGACGTAGTTGAACGCGCCGATGCCGAGGAACGCGATGACGACCGCCTCGTTGACCGCGCGGCCGACGCCCTCGGGGCCGCCCTTGGCGGTGAGGCCCTTGTAGCAGCAGACGATCGCGATGATCGCCCCGAACAGCGTCGTCTTCAGCAGCGAGCCCCAGAGCTCGGTCGTCGTCGCGTTCGTGAAGTACGTGGCGAAGAACGCGCCGACCGGGGCGCCGTTGGAGAGCGTCACGAGGACGCCGCCGAAGGTGCCGAAGATCAGCGCGTAGACGTTGAACATGCCGGTCGCGAGCATCAGCGCGAGGAAGCGCGGCACGACGAGGTTCTTGATCGGGTCGACGCCGAGCACCTGGAGCGCGTCGAGCTCCTCGCGGATCTTGCGGGCGCCGAGGTCGGCGCACATCGCGGTGCCGGCGACGCCCGCCATGACGATCGCGCAGACCAGCGGCGCGAACTCGCGCACGACGGCGAGGACGAACAGCCCGCCGAGCCGGTCGAGCGCCCCGAACAGGTTGAGGAAGTTCGCGGCCTGGATGCCGGACGGCCCGTAGGTGAACGCGATCGACGCGACGATCATCGGGAACCAGCAGAGCCGCAGCGCGAACAGGAACTGCGAGACGAACTCGCCGCCGTAGGGGTAGGGCGGGCGGACCGCCGAGACGATCGTCTTGCCCGTGAGGATGCCCATCGAGCCGATCGTCTCGATGAACTCCCGCAGGGGCAGGAACGCGCGATCAGCTAGGCCGCGCACCATGAACGCTTCTCTCCCACATCCCTCTCCCGCGCCCCCGCCCTCGGGTCGAGGGCGGGCTCCGTGGCGCGCGGCGAGCCTAGCCGACGAGACTCTGGCCACGCAACCAGTACCGGCGCGGTCCGCCGCCGGCCCGCGCGGCGCGGCATGATGCCCGGCGTGTCCCCCGGTCCCGCCGCGACGGCGCAGCTCCTGGTCGCCCCGCTCGGCGTCGCCCTGGAAACCTGGCGGTCGCCGCTGCTGCTGCGCGGCCGGACCGGCGCCACCGCCCTGCTCGGCTCGTGGGCGGGCGGGTCCCGCGCGGTGCTCGCGCCCGGCCCGCCGCTGCGGGTCGCCGTCGACGCGCCCGAGCCGTTCGCCGCCCTGGACGACCTGCCCGCCGTCACGGCCGCCGGCGACGCCCCGGCCGGTGCGGTGGGCGGCGGCTGGTTCGGCCTGCTCGGCTACCCGCTCGGCCGCGCGCTGGAGCCGGTCGGCGGCCCGCCGCCGCGACCGGTCCCGCTGCCCGGGGCGGCGCTCGCCTACCACGATCACGTGCTGCGCCAGGACGCGGCCGGCGACTGGTGGTTCGAGGCGCTCGTCACCCCCGACCGCGAGCCGGCGCTGCAGGAGCGCCTCGCGGACCTGCGCGCGCGAGCGGCCGCCCTGGTCGCCCAGGACGAGGGGCCCCGCCCGGTCCGCACCGGCACCTGGCGGGCCACCCCGTCGGCGGCCGGGCACGCCGCCGCGGTCGCCGCCTGCGTCGAGCGGATCCGCCACGGCGACCTCTTCCAGGCGAACCTCTGCCAGCGGCTCGACGGCCGGCTGGAGGGCGACGCGCTCGACGTGTTCGTGCGCGCGTGGGCGGCGCTGCGCCCCGCCAAGGCCGCCTACGTCCAGGGGCCGTGGGGCGTCGTCGCCTCGCTCTCCCCCGAGCTGTACCTGGAGCGCCACGGCCGCAGCGTCCTGAGCTCCCCGATCAAGGGGACGCGGCCGCGCGGGCCCGACCCGGTCGCCGACGAGGAGGCCCGGGAGGAGCTCGAGAGCGCGGAGAAGGACCGGGCCGAGCACGTGATGATCGTCGACCTCGTCCGCAACGACCTCGGGCGCGTGTGCGCGACCGGGACGGTGCGGGTGAGCGCGCTCGCGCAGCCGCGCGAGGCCCCGGGCGTGTGGCACCTCGTCTCCGACGTGCGCGGCGAGCTGCCCGCCGGCGTCGGCGACGCGGAGCTCGTCCGCGCGACCTTCCCGCCCGGCTCGGTGACCGGCGCCCCGAAGGTCGCGGCGATGCAGGTGATCCACGAGCTGGAGAGCACCGGGCGCGAGGCCTACACCGGGGCGATCGGGCTCGCCGGCCCGCTCGCGGGGCTCGACCTGAACGTCGCGATCCGGACGTTCGAGGCGCGCGGCGAGCGGATCTGGCTGGGGGTCGGCGGCGGCATCGTCGCCGACTCGACCGGGGCCGGCGAGGCGACCGAGGCCGCCGACAAGGCCGCGCCGCTGCTCGCGGCGATCGGGTCGCCGCCGTTCGCGGCCGACGCGACGCCCGCCCCGCCCCCGGGCGCGGGGATCGCGCCCGACCGGCGCGCGCCCGTGCCGCTGCCGCGGCCCGAGCCGGGACGCGGCGTGTTCGAGACGATCCTCGTCCGCGACGGGACCGCGGTCGACCTCGACGAGCACCTCGCGCGCCTGACCGCCAGCACGCTCGAGCTCTACGGGGACGCCGTGGCGTTCCGGCCACTGGTCGCCGCGGCCCGCGCCGCGATCGCGACCGCGGGGCTCACCGCCGGCGAGGCCCGGCTGCGGATCGACGTCGTGCCCGGCCTGACCGGCCGGCTCGCCTCCCACGCGGTCTGCACGCCGCTGCCGCCCGCCGCGCCCTCCCCGGTCGTGCTCGGTCCGGTCGTCGTGCCCGGCGGGTTCGGCCCGCACAAGTGGGCCGACCGGCGGCTGTGGGACGCGCTCGCCGAACGCGACCCCGGGTCGCTGCCGCTCGCCGTCGACCTCGACGGCCTCGTGCTCGAGGCCGCGCGCTCCAGCGTGCTCGCGCGCCTGGCCGACGGCAGCTGGGTGACGCCGCCGCTGGACGGGCGGATCCTGCCCGGCATCGCCCGCGCCCGCTCGATCCGCCAGCTGCAGGAGATCGGCGAGGCGATCGCCGAGCGTCCGCTGCCGCTCGGCGAGCTGCGCGACGCCGCGGAGATCCTGATCGTCAACGCCCTCCGCGGCGCCGAGCCGGCCGTGCTCGGCCCGGCCCGGGACTGACGGGCCGGCGCGGGCTCAGCCGAGCGCCATCCGCGGCTCGCCGGCCAGCAGCCCGTTCGCGGCGCGGGTGCACCGGCCCGAGCGCGGCGTCCCGCCGTTGTAGGCGAGCCGGACGCAGGCGCGCAGCGCGAGCTGGCCCCAGTAGTTGGGGTGCAGCGACTCCTGGATGAAGTAGTTCGAGTTGATCGTCGACACCGTGCGGATCTGGTTGACCCACTCGGTCTGGTCCACCGCGCCGGGGGACGCCCAGCTCGCCAGGCCCCGCTCCTCGACCAGCCCGACGGTGTTCTCGCACAGCCGGCGGCCGTTGAACGCGCTCGACACGTCGAGCGTCCGGAGGTTGCTCAGGCCCGCGTCGGCCGCGCCGCCGAAGACGGCGCCGTTGATGGTCGGCAGGGCCGTGGCGTTGGCCCAGTTCGCGTCCGCGTTCCAGAACCCGCAGCCGCCGGTGGACTGGCGCCCGTAGCCGCTCTCCCCGTAGCGGAAGCCGCTGCCCGCCGGGATCGGCGAGCCGTAGTTCTGCACGAGGATCGTGTACTGCGAGGCGCTGTAGCCGGCGTTGCTCATCGCGGTGCGGAGGTTCAGCAGCGCGTTGCGGATCTTCAACCGCTGGGCGGCGACGTTCGCGGCGGTGAAGTTCGCGGTGACCGACGAGTCGTCGTTGCAGTAGTCCTTCCACCAGGTCGGCGAGGTCGCCCAGTTCGTGACGCAGGTCTGGACGATCGAGGCGAAGTCGAAGTCGTTGCCGCCGATCGAGACGACGACGAGCTTCACGTTGTCGGCCTGCGCGGTCTCCTGGAGCATCCGCGCCTGCCCCTTGCTCGCTCCCGAGAGGAAGAAGTCCAGGCCGGGCTTGAAGCGTCCGTCGCCGTCGGTGTAGGTGGCCGTGCGCGCCCCCGAGCAGGCGAGGTTGACCCCGCGCACGCCGCCGCCGATGAACGCCTCGGCGCTCTCGGACCGGTGGCAGCGGTCGATCTGCTCCCCGGTCCTCGTGGCGTTGTCCCAGTAGGCGTCGGCGCCGAGCGCGTCGTGCCGGCTCTCGCTCGCGTTGGAGTTGCCCGCCCAGCGGCCCGCCTCGCCGGAGATGTAGGAGTCGCCGACCGTCACGACGGTCGGGGTGCCGACCCCGGGGGCGGCGAGCGCCGACGGGGCGGCCGCGGCGGGACCGGCGAGCGCGAGGGCGACGGCGGCGAGGGCGGCACGGCGGCGCGTGCGGACGACCTGGGACATGCGGGCTCTCCTGGGACGGGCCGCCCCCGACCCGGGGGGCGGCGGACGGGCGCGAGCCTAGAGCGGGCGCGACGGCGCGCGCAAGGCCGGTTCACCGGCCGGATACGCTGGGCGGCGGATGTCCGAGACGTGGACGAGCTGGTCGCAGGAGCACACCTGCCGCCCCGCGGTGCTGGCCCGGCCGACCTCGGTGGCCGAGGTGCAGCGGCTCGTGCGGGAGGCGGCGGCCGCCGGGCGCGTCGTGCGGGTCGCGGGCGCGGGCCACTCCTTCACGCCGTGCGTGGTCACGGACGGGACGCTCCTGTCGCTGGAGCGGATGAGCCGCGTGCTCGACGTCGACCGCGAGGCGGGCCTCGTGCGCGTCGAGGCCGGGATCACCCTGAACGCGTGCAGCGAGGCGCTCGCCGCCCACGGCCTGGCGTTCGAGAACCTCGGGGACATCGACGTGCAGTCGATCGCCGGGGCGACCGCGACCGGGACGCACGGGACCGGCGCCCGGCTGCGCAACCTCTCCAGCGCGCTGCACGCGATCGAGCTCGTCCGCGGGGACGGCGAGGTCGTCGAGCTCGACGAGGCGTCGGACCCCGACGGCTGGCGGGCGGCGCGCGTGTCGCTCGGCGCGCTGGGCGTCGTGACCGCGGTGACGGTGCGTGTCGTGCCCGCGTTCACGCTGCGCGGGGTCGACACGCCGATGCCGCTGGCCGAGGTCCTCCCCCGGCTCGACGAGCTCGCCGACGGCAGCGAGCACTTCGAGTTCTTCACCTTCCCGCACAGCCCGCTCGCGCTCACGCGGACGAACACGCGGACCACCGAGCCGCCCCGGCCCCGGTCGCGGGCCGCCGCGTTCGTGCAGGACGAGCTGCTCGTCAACCGCGCGTTCGGGGTCGCCAACCGGGTCGCGCGGGCGCGGCCGTCGTGGATCCCGGCGATCAACCGGCTGGTCTCGCGCGCGTCGGGCACCAGCGTGCGCGTGGACCGCAGCGACCGGATCTTCGCCTCGCCGCGCAGCGTCCGCTTCACCGAGATGGAGTACGCGATCCCGCGCGAGCACGGCCGCACGGCGCTGGAGCGTGTGCGCGCGCTGGTGCAGGACGGCGGCCACGCGGTGTCGTTCCCGTTCGAGGTCCGCTTCGTCGCCGGCGACGACGCGTTCCTCTCCCCCGCCGGCGGCCGGGACACCTGCTACATCGCGTCGCACGTCTTCGAGGGCATGCCGTGGGAGCCGTTCCTGCGCGGCGTCGAGGGGATCATGCGCGAGCTCGACGGCCGCCCCCACTGGGGCAAGCGCCACTTCCGCACCGCGGAGGACCTGCGCCCGGTCTACCCGGACTTCGACCGCTTCCTCGCCGTGCGGGACCGGCTCGACCCCGGGCGCGTGTTCACGAACCCGTACGTCGCCCAGGTGCTCGGCCCGTGAACGCGACCGGACCGCACCTGCACGACCGCTTCCCCGAGCTGGCCGGCGGTCCGCTGCCGCACGTGCGGCTCGGGTCCGCGCCGACCGCGGTGCGGCGCCTCGACGGCCTGGCGGCGGGTGGCGCGGAGGTCTGGATCAAGGACGAGGGCGCCTACGGGGACGGTGGCTGGGGCGGCAACAAGGTCCGCAAGCTCGAGTGGCTGCTGCCCGACGCGCTGCGCCGCGGCCGCGACACCGTCGTGACGTTCGGGGCGCTGGGAACCAACCACGGCCTGGCGACCGCCCTCTACGCCCGCGACCTCGGGCTGCGCGCCGCGGTCCTCGTCGTCGAGCAGCCGCTGGACGAGCACGTCGAGCGCCAGTTCGGGCTGCTGTGCCGGTCGGGGGCGTCCGTCTACCGGACCGGCACGAAGGCCCGCACCGCCGCGGCCCTGCCGGTCGTGCTCGCCCACCACGCGGCGGCCTCCGGCGGCCGGCGCCCGTACGTGTTCCCGGCCGGGGGCTCCTCGCCGGTCGGCGTGCTCGGCACCGTCGAGGCGGCGCTGGAGCTGGCCGCCCAGGTCCGTGCCGGGGAGCTGCCCGAGCCCTCGCACGTCGTCTGCGCGGTCGGCACGGGCGGCACGGCGGCGGGGTTCGCGCTCGGCTTCGCGCTCGCCGGGCTGCGGACCCGCGTCCACGCCGTCGTCGTGAACGACACGCTGCGCCTGGACGAGCCGCAGATGCTGCGGCTCGCGCGGCGCACAAGCGCGCTGCTGCGCCGTCGCGGCGCGCGGCTCGGGCCGCTGCTGCTCGGCCGCGGCCACGTGGTCGTCGACCGCAGCGAGCTCGGCCCCGGCTACGGCGTCGGCACGGAGGCCGCCGGGAACGCGATCGCGATCGGCGGCGAGCACGGCGTGCACCTGGACCCGGTCTACACCGGCAAGGCGTTCGCGGCGCTGCTCGCGTCGGCGCGCCGCGGCCGCTACGGGCGCGGCCCGGTCGTGCTGCTGCGCACGCACGGCCCGCGGCCCTGACGGGCCGGCGGCGTCGGCCCAGTACTAACGATCGTGCATTCTGGTGCCATTTCGTCGGCGCCTGAACTCTGATCCGGCTCCCGGTCGCCAGTATCGGCGAGGTGTCCGATCTTGGTGGCCTTGACGAGCTTGTTGCGACGTGAACGTTGCTGGAGGCGGAGCGCGAGCTCGTCGACGGCAAGTACGAGGGCACGCGGCTCGGTTACGCGCTGCAGCTGAAGTTCTTCCTCGCTCACGGCCGGTTTCCGGACGGCCGCGAGGAGTTCGACTCCGAGATCGTGGAGTTCGTAGCGCGTCAGGTTGACGCGACGGCTTCGCAGCTTGACGAGTACGCGTGGTCGGGCCGCTCGGCGAAGCGACACCGCAGCGAGATCCGTGCGCATCTCGGGTTCCGGGAGTGCTCGGCGAGCGACGTGGAGCGGCTGGCGGGCTGGCTCGCGGTGAGCGTGTGCGAGGCCGAACGGGAACCTTCTCGCGTGCGTGACGAGCTGGCGGGCCGGATGCTGGCAGAGTCGATCGAGCCGCCCTCGAGGAAACAGGTCGACCGTCTGGTTCGGTCCGCACTGCATCGCTCGGAGAACTCGCTCTGTTCGCGGATCACCACGCGAATCGGGCCTGACGCCGAGGATCGTCTCGACGCGTTGCTCGGCGGCACGGATGACGGCGACGGTGTGTTCTCGCTGATCCGTTCGGCCCCGGGGAATGTCAGCTTGAGCACGTTGCTGACGGAGATCTCGAAGCTGCGGGCGGTCCGTGGTGGGTCTTGGCGTGGACCCCGAGATCGTGTTGACACCTGAGCTGTGAGGAATGAGCCCCCGGACGGGGTCGTCACGAAGGCGAGGCCGTAGGCCGAGCCGAGTGGCGATCCCGTCCGGCGCACCTCGCAGCATGGCCGCCCGACACCCCTCCGAGGAGGACCTGATGGGCGAGACCCGCAAGTACCGGAAGTTCACCGCGCAGCAAAAGACCGAGCTCGTGCTCGCGTCGCTGCGGGGCCAGAAGACGATCGCGGAGCTGTGCCGCGAGCACGACATCTCCGAGACGCTGCTGCGCCGTTGGCGTGAGCAGTTCCTCGCGGCCGGCGCGCAGCGTCTGTCGGCCAAGGCTGAGCGCACCGAGCTGGACGAGCTGCGTTCGCAGGTGTCCAAGCTCGAACGCGCGCTCGGGCGCAAGACGATGGAGGTCGAGGTCGCACCCCGTTCGGGGCACAGGCGGGGGAACTCTTGCGGGGATCGGAGTGAGCATGCGCGTCGCCCGTTCCCGCGAGTTCGTCGCGCAAGGCCGCCCCGCCGCCCTGGTCGCGAGGGTCGCGCAGATCAGCCGGCAGGCGATCTACCGACGGCCGACCCGACCGCCGAAAGGTGAGCGCCGGCCGCTGGACGAGGTCGACCGCGCGGTGCTCGAGGTCGCGCGGGAGAACCCGACCGACGGCACCCGCATGGTCGCTGCTCTGACGGCGCAGCGCCTGAACGAGCAGCCGGTCAATCGCAAGCGGGTGCAGCGGCTGATGCGTGAGCACCGGTTGCTGCAGCCCAAGCGCTCCGAGGGCCGCCGCAAGCGCCCGGGCTACTTCGAGGTCACCCGCCCAGACGAGCTCTGGCACCTGGACATGACCTCGATCTGGGTCGCCGAGCACGGCTGGACCTACCTCAACGCGATGATCGACTGCTGCACCCGGGAGATCACCGGCTGGGCCTTGGACGTTCGCTGTCGCGCCGACGAGGCGATCGCCGTCATCGACGCCGCCGTCGCCACCCGGGGCGTTCCCGCGGGAACGCTCACGCTCGGCACGGACAACGGGACCGCGTTCACGAGCAAGCGGTTCCGCGCGCGGCTCGCGCAGCACGAGATCACGCACCGCCGTGGCGGCTACCGCGACCCGGAGTCCCAGGCGTTCACCTGTGCCCCGCATGGGGTATCGAGTCCTGGTTCGGCAAGCTCAAGCTCCGCTGCGTCTGGCGCGAGGAGTTCGAGACCCTCGACGAAGCCCGAGCGAAGATCGGCGCCTACATCGAGGCCTACCACCACCGGCCCCACTCCGGGCTCGCCTACAAGACGCCGGCGCAGGTCGCCGGCACCTGGCAGGATCACGACAACCAGCTATCCCAGCGGCCTAAGTGACAACACGCACGGGGTCCACGCCACTTCCCCGACGAGCAAGCCGCCACCAAACTCATCTACCTCGCGATCACGCGAGCCGAAACGAAATGGAGTTCCCCCGCTTTGATGGACATCTGATGGCTGTGCCGTTTGGCGCAGCGGGAAGGATGTTCAGACGTGC